>NZ_JBSGZO010000364.1:0-8805 GCF_053611045.1 Streptomyces sp. NPDC054841
CCGGTCGACCGGGGTGCCCGTCCTCTTCTCTCCCTCGGAGCGTCACCCGGGGTCCCCCAGGCCACAGGGCGCGGGGGGGGAGACTGAGCGCGGGGGTCCCGGACGGGGCCCCCGACGCCATGACTCAGGCCGCCTTCAGTCGGTCGGCCGCGTGGTCGCCGCGCCGGCCGACCGGGACGACACCGGTCGCCTCCCCCAGGCCGAACGCGGGCATGTTGACGTAGACGGACTCGTACGAGCCGGCCGGGACGACGTACGTCTCGTGCCAGAAGCCGACCTTGCCCCGCCCGTCGCGCATCCGCCGGTTGAAGGCCGCCCAGGCCGGGCGGTGCTCCTTGTCCGGCGCGGACGCGTAGGCGAGCAGCTTCTCGGCGGACTCCCAGTACTGCACGGTGTAGATCACCCTCGGCCCGCCCAGCAGCAGCCGGTAGCCCAGGAGTCCGCTGTCCTTGTCCTTCGACAGCTCCCTCAGCATGCGCGGCATGGCCGTGAACGTCGGCCACCAACTCCGCACCGCGCGGAAGCTGTTGATCCGCATCCCGATGAGGAAGACGGTCACTCCGTCCTGCGACTCCGCCGTCATGCGCCCCTGAATCGGCTGCTTGCTCATTGCGGTTCCCCTTTGCGAGGATCATTGGATAGTGGAGCTATCTAGTGATTGGATAGTGCCACTCTCCAACGAAGGGCGCAAGGGAAAATGAAACTGGCAGAGCTCAGCGAACGCAGCGGCGTCCCCACCGCCACGATCAAGTACTACCTGCGTGAGCGACTGCTGCCGCCCGGCCGACGGGTCAGTGCCACCCAGGCCGAGTACGACGAGGAGCACCTGCGCAGGCTCCGGCTGGTCCGGGCACTGATCTCGGTCGGCGGGATACCTGTGGCCACCGCCCGGGAGGTCCTCGCCGCCGTCGCCGACGACACCCTCGACCATCACATGCGGCTCGGCGCCGCCGTATGGGCCCTCCCCCACGGTCCCGAGCCGGACGAGGAGGACCCCGCCACGAGGACGGCCCGTCGCACCGCCGACGCGCTCCTGGACCGGCTCGGCTGGACCTTCAGCAGCGAGGTGGGCGCCGAGTCACCGCCGTACCGGATGCTGGTCTCCGCGATCGCCACGATGCTGCGACTCGACTACCCCTGCGATGTGGAGCAACTGCTCCCCTACGCCGACAGCGCCGGCCAACTGGCAGTCAGCGACCTGGACTTGGTGGAGCGGTACGAGGCGGAGGAGGAGCAGGTGGAGGCTGCGGTGGCATTCACCGTGCTGTACGAGCCGGTGCTGCTGAGCCTGCGCCGACTGGCCCAGGCCGAGGAGTCGAACCGTCGCTTCGGCTGAGGCATGGCCCCGGCCGAGGCACACGAGAAAGGCCCTCCCCTACTGGGGAGGGCCTTCTCTTCACGTACCCCCGACCGGATTCGAACCGGCGCTACCGCCTTGAGAGGGCGGCGTGCTAGGCCGCTACACAACGGGGGCAAGATCTTGATCCACGGACTGGATCCGCTGGGCTACCAGGACTCGAACCTAGACTAAATGAACCAGAATCACTCGTGCTGCCAATTACACCATAGCCCATGGTATAGACCAGTACCCCCGACCGGATTCGAACCGGCGCTACCGCCTTGAGAGGGCGGCGTGCTAGGCCGCTACACAACGGGGGCCCTAGCGATCCTGCATCGGCGTCATCGGGAGCGACCCTGGTGACACCGCGGGAAGGATCTGTACCCCCGACCGGATTCGAACCGGCGCTACTGCCTTGAGAGGGCAGCGTGCTAGGCCGCTACACAACGGGGGCTTTGCAGATGAGCTCTGCGAGCTGGCCTACCAGGACTCGAACCTAGACTAACTGAACCAGAATCAGTCGTGCTGCCAATTACACCATAGGCCACCAAAACTCAACCCCCCTGCGGGGGTTTCGTTCGGGTTGTGCGCTTTCGGTTCCGGGCTTTCGACCCGCTCCCCTCGGCGCAGGAAGAACATTACCTGAAGGTGGACGGCGCTCCAAAACGGGTATCCGGCCGCAGCAGGCCGGGAAGCTCCTCCAGACCGGTGATCCGGATCAGCTCCGGCCGGCCGCCGAGCCCGCCGCGATCCAGCCAGATGCCGGTCAGTCCCGCCGCGACGGCTCCTCCCGCGTCGATGTCCGGCTGGTCTCCGACATACGCAACGTCCTGCGGCGCCAGCCCGAGCGCGTCGCACGCGGCGTGGAAGGCGGCGGCCTCGGGCTTGGCGATTCCCAGCTCGGCCGCGCACACGACCGCCTCGAAGCGGTCCCGTACGCCCAGCTCCGTCAGCTTGCGGTGCTGATTGTGGATCGAGGAGTTCGAGAGAACGCCGTGCCGGAAGTCGGCCGCCAGCAGATCCAGTACGGGCAGGGCGTCGGGGAAGAGCTGCCAGGCGGCCTCGTAGTGCGCGAGGTAGCGGGCGAACCACTCATCGGCCTCGGCATCGCTCATGTCGAGCACCCCGAGAAAGTCCCGCACCCGGTCCCGCCGCTGCTCCTCGAAGTCGACACCACCGGCCTCGAAGCGCCGCCAGTGGATCCGGGTGAGCTCCTTCCAACGGGCGAGGGCCTGGTCGACGGAGCCGTACCCGTTGACCAGGCCCTCGGCCTGAAGATGCCGCTCCATGCCGACGCGGTCGGCGCCGGCATAGTCGAAGATCGTGTCGTCGATGTCCCAGAGGACGGCTCGGATCGGCATGATCCGAGGCTAGCCCGGACCCGGCCCCGGCTGGGGGCTCGGGGGGCATCCCCCGGAAAATGCAGCGTCGATGTCCCAGAGGGCGGCTCGGATCGGCATGATCCGAGGCTACGCCGGTGCAGTGACTTGCCTCCCACGGGACGACGAAGAAGCCCCAGGGGTCTCCGACAACGCCGGAGGGGCGGCAGCCGGCTGCCGCCCCTGAAGGCCGTACGGGATCCGCTTACGCCGCCAGCTTCGCCAGCGCCGCGTCGATGCGGGCCAGGGTGCGCTCCTTGCCCAGGATCTCCAGGGACTCGAAGAGCGGGAGACCCACCGTGCGGCCGGTGACCGCGACGCGCACCGGGGCCTGGGCCTTGCCGAGCTTGAGGCCGTGTGCCTCGCCCGCGGCCAGGACCGCTTCCTTCAGCGGCTCCGGGCTCGTCCAGTCCGCGGCGTCCAGCTTCTCGCGGGCGGTGCGCAGCAGGGCGTCCGAGCCCTCCTTCATCGCCTTCTGCCAGGACGCCTCGTCCTCGACCGGCTCCTTCAGGAAGAGGAAGTCGACATTGGCGGTGATGTCGGAGAGGACCGTGAGGCGGGTCTGGGCGTACGGGGCGATCGCCTCCCAGGCGGCCCGGTCGAAGTCCTCGGGTGCCCAGTTGGCGTGCGGGGCCGTCAGCCAGGGCTCGCAGGCCTCGGTGAACGCCTTCACATCGAGCCGGCGGATGTGGTCCGCGTTGATCGCCTCGGCCTTCTTCAGGTCGAAGCGGGCCGGGTTGGCGTTGACGTCCGCGACGTCGAACTTCTCGATCAGTTCGGCGACCGTGAAGATGTCCTGGTCGGCCGAGAACGACCAGCCCAGCAGGGAGAGGTAGTTGAGCAGACCCTCCGGGAGGAAACCGCGCTCCCGGTAGAGGTTGAGCGAGGCCTGCGGGTCACGCTTGGAGAGCTTCTTGTTTCCCTCGCCCATCACGTACGGCAGGTGACCGAAGGCCGGGATCTCCTTGGCGACGCCGAGCTCGATCAGTGCCTTGTAGAGCGCGATCTGGCGCGGGGTGGAGGACAGCAGGTCCTCACCGCGCAGCACGTGCGTGATCTCCATCAGTGCGTCGTCGACGGGGTTGACGAGCGTGTAGAGGGGGGCTCCGCTGGCCCGGACGATGCCGTAGTCCGGAACGTTCTCCGGGGTGAAGGTGAGCTCGCCGCGGACCAGGTCGGTGAAGGTGATCGGCTCGTCGGGCATCCGGAAGCGGACGATCGCCTCGCGGCCCTCGCGTACGTAGGCGGCCTTCTGCTCCTCGGTCAGGTCGCGGCAGTGGCCGTCGTAGCCGGACGGCTTGCCGGCGGCGCGGGCGGCCTCGCGGCGCTGGTCCAGTTCGGTGACACTGCAGTAGCAGTGGTACGCGTAGCCCCCGGCGAGCAGCTTCTGCGCGATGTCCTTGTAGAGGTCCATGCGCTGCGACTGGCGGTACGGGGCGTGCGGGCCACCGATCTCGGGGCCCTCGTCCCAGTCGAGGCCGAGCCAGCGCATCGAGTCGAGCAGCTGGTTGTACGACTCCTCGGAGTCGCGGGCCGCGTCGGTGTCCTCGATACGGAAGACCATGGTGCCCTGGTGGTGCCGGGCGAACGCCCAGTTGAACAGGGCGGTGCGGACCAGGCCCACATGGGGGTTGCCGGTCGGCGAGGGACAGAAACGTACGCGGATCGCGTTAGCCACGCTTGATCACCTTGTTGGTGAGAGTGCCGATGCCTTCGATGGTGACGGCGACTTCGTCGCCGACGTTGAGGGGGCCGACCCCGGCGGGGGTGCCGGTGAGGATGACGTCCCCGGGAAGGAGCGTCATGGCCTCCGTGATGTGGACGACCAGGTCCTCGATGGAGCGGATCATGTCGCTCGTACGACCCAGCTGGCGCTGCTCGCCGTTGACCGTGCACTGGATGGCGAGGCCCTCGGCGATCGCGGCCGGGTCGAGGCCGGTCTCCACCCAGGGGCCGAGCGGGCACGAGGTGTCGAAGCCCTTGGCGCGGGCCCACTGCTTCTCGCGCTGCTGGGCGTCGCGCGCGGTCACGTCGTTGGCGCAGGTGTAGCCGAAGATGACGTCCTTGACGCGTTCGCGCGGGACCTCGCGGCACATCCGGCCGATGACGACGGCGAGCTCGGCCTCGTGGTGCAGCTCGTTGGAGAAGGAGGGGTACTCGATCGCGTCGCCGGAGCCGATCACCGAGGTGGTGGGCTTGAAGAAGGCGACCGGGACCTCGGGCACCTCGTTGCCGAGCTCCGCCGCGTGCTCCGCATAGTTGCGGCCGATGGCCACGACCTTGTTGGGGAGGACGGGCGGCAGCAGCCGGACCTTGCTCAGCGGGACCTTCGTGCCCGAGAGCTCGAAGTCCGTGTAGGGAATGCCCTTGATGATGTCGAGGACGAGACCGGACGGGTCGCCGGTTCCCTCCCCCTCGACCGCGCCGAAGGCGACATTGCCGTCGATGGAGAATCTGGCGATGCGCACGGGTGCCTCGCGCCCCTCTACTTCCGCTGGCTGGAGTCTGACGCTCCAGGCTAACGCGCGAGAGGGGCCCGACCTCCCGTATTACTGCGCCACCGGGGCGTCCATGAGGGTGGTGCGGCGGGGGTTGGCGGTCTGGGCGGGGAGTTCGGCCGACTGTTCCGGCTGAGCCTCGCGCTGCAGTTCGTCGGCGTCCTCGAGGTGCGCCAGCGTCGTGCGGCGGGGGTTGGCTATGTTGCGGAACATCATCGTCGTCTTCATCGCTCGCCTAGTCAGAGTGCCGTTGCTTGTAAAGCGTCAGGCTAAACATCCGATTGCCTGCGAAAGCGTGGGGGACTCAACGATCTCTATGTGAGTTTGCTCACGACTTGGCGGGCAATTCCGTCATTCCGGACAGCAAGGGACCCCACCAGAAACGGACATTGCATAGCTGAATCAGCCATTCCGCTCCTGATCATGTCGACTGGGACACCCCCCACCCGTAAGCGACTCGTCCGCAAACGCCCGATTCATCCACGATCACTTTCTACGGTTTGTGACATGTTGCTCACAACGTGTCACTCAGGTCACAGCCCGGTACACGGCTCTTGTTGGAGATCCGGCACTGTGCTGGAATTCCACGCACCGCCGCGGGTTTCAGGCCGGCGCGCAGGGGGCGCAACGCAGCGCCGAGTGGCGGCGGGAAAGGGGAGGAACGCCGGTCACTCCACGACCACCATGGGGCGCCTCCACCGCCCCACGAAGCCGACACCGTCCCGCCGTTCTGCGGAGGGACGCCTGGTCCAGAGGTTGCGACGCTAGTGCAGGGACGATTCAAGAGGGATGGCAGCGCTGCGGCTGAACAGGAGTCGCACGGCGGGACCGACCGCGGCTCCTCGCCCCAGCACACCCAGAACCAGGGCCAGGCGGGCGATGGCGGTGATCGCGGGCCGCGCTCCGGTGCGACCGCTCAGGCCGCTCCCGAGCCCGCGGACCGCCCCAAGTCCAAGTCCAAGGGCCCGTCCGACACGGGCTCGCGAATAGCCCTGCGCAACTGGCGCATCAGCACCCGCCTGGTCTCCCTGCTCGCACTCCCCGTCGTCGCGGCGACCACGCTGGGCGGACTCCGTATCAACGAGTCCATGAGCGACATCGAGCAGCTCGACCACATGCAGCTGCTCACGAAGCTGACCAAGGAAGCGACCGCCCTCGCCGAGGCGCTCCAGAAGGAGCGCGACCACGCGGCCGGCCCGATGTCCCACCAGGGCGATGTGGCGTCGTTCGACGTCGCCCAGCCGCGCAAGGACACCGACCGCAAGCGGGCGTCCTTCCTCGCCGCGACCGTCAGCATCGGCGACACCTCGGGCGACGACGCGCTGGAGAGCATCCACTCCAACGTCAGCCAGATCGCCCAGCAGGTCAACACGATCAACGAGATCCGCAAGGACGCCTACGACAACGGCATCACGCACTCCCAGACGGTCTCCCAGTACAGCCGTCTGATCGAGTCGCTGCTCAGCCTGTCCCAGGACATGGCCCAGGCGACCAACAACCCGGACATGATCAAGCGGACCCGTGCGCTGGCCGCGTTCTCCTCCGCCAAGGAGTACGCGTCGATCCAGCGGGCGATCATCGCCGCCGCGCTCCCCCCGACCGCCAACGCGGTCGGCAGCATGACGGAGAACGACCGCCTCACCGGTGAGGACGCCCGGACCAACGAGGGCACCGAACTGGACTCCTTCAAGCGGATCTACTCCGGACTCGGCGGTGACGTCGAGGAGCTGACGAAGCCGCTGGAGGACGGCAACACCGAGATCTCCGAGGCCAACGACTACGCGACCCGGGTGCTGCGCACTCCGGGTGGTCTCGAGCGCGGGGAGCGCCGCACCTACAAGGACTGGACCGACCAGGCCGACACCAAGATCGACGCGATGAACACCATCGAGAAGACGCTTCTCGGTGAGATGGAGAGCAAGGCCCGCGAGCTCAAGCAGGAGTCGCAGCAGGACGCCATCATCAACGGTGCGCTGATCCTGGTCGTGCTCGGTGTGTCGCTCGTCGGCGCCTTCGTCGTGGCGCGGTCCATGATCCGCTCGCTGCGCCGGCTGCAGGACACGGCCACCAAGGTCGCCCAGGACCGCCTGCCCGAACTGGTCAAGCAGCTCTCCGAGTCCGACCCGCAGGACGTCGACACCACCGTCGAGTCGGTCGGTGTGCACTCCCGGGACGAGATCGGCAAGGTGGCCGCGGCCTTCGACGACGTGCACCGCGAGGCGGTCCGCCTCGCCGCCGAGCAGGCCCTGCTGCGGGGCAACGTCAACGCGATGTTCACCAACCTCTCGCGCCGCTCCCAGGGTCTTATCCAGCGTCAGCTGTCGCTGATCTCCGAACTGGAGTCCCGCGAGGCCGACCCGGACCAGCTGTCCTCCCTCTTCAAGCTGGACCACCTCGCGACCCGTATGCGCCGTAACGGCGAAAACCTCCTCGTCCTCGCGGGCGAGGAGCCGGGCCGCCGCTGGACCCGGCCCGTCCCGCTCGTCGACGTGCTCCGTGCCGCCGCCTCCGAGGTGGAGCAGTACGAGCGCATCGAACTGGCCGCCGTCCCGGCGACCGAGGTCGCCGGCCGCGTCGTCAACGACCTCGTGCACCTCCTCGCCGAGCTGCTGGAGAACGCCACCTCGTTCTCCTCGCCGCAGACCAAGGTCCGGGTGACCGGTCACGCGCTGCCGGACGGCCGCGTCCTCGTCGAGATCCACGACACCGGTATCGGTCTCTCCCCCGAGGACCTGGCCGCGATCAACGAGCGGCTCGCGTCGCCGCCCACCGTGGACGTCTCGGTCTCCCGCCGCATGGGTCTGTTCGTGGTCGGCCGCCTGTCCCTGCGGCACGGCATCCGGATCCAGCTCCGTCCCTCCGACTCCGGTGGCACGACCGCGCTGGTCATGCTCCCCGTCGATGTCGCGCACGGCGGCAAGAAGCCCCCGGCCAAGCCCGGTGCCGGTGGCCAGGGCGCCGTACCGCAGGGGCCTGCGGGCGGCGGTCGGCTGACCGGCGGTCCGGGCGCGGCCGGTGGCGGCCGTCCCGGTCTCGGCGGCGGTCCGCCGGCCGGCTCCGGCGGGCTGCTGGGTGCCGGTGCGTCGCGCGGCCAGGTCGGCGCCGGATCGGCTCCGCGTGCGGCCCTCCCCGGGCGCGACGGTGCTCCCTTCCAGGGCGGCCCGGGACAGGACGCCTCGCACCAGGACTTCTCCCGTCAGGGCGGCGCTCCCGCCGGTGCGTTCGGCGCGGACAGCGGCCGCGGGCGGCAGGGTGCCACTTCGGCGCCGGGCGCGCAGGACCGTAACGAATCACGTCAGTCCGGGCTGACCGGCCAGGGCGGCCGTGGCCGCAACTCCGGCCGGCACACCGCCCAGGCGGGCGGCGACCGTGGCCGTCAGCTGCCGTCGCCCGGTGCCCCGCGCGCCGAGCTGCCCGGCAGCGGCCCGCAGGCGCAGCGCCCGCAGGCCACCAGCTGGGGCAACGAACAGCCGTCGGCCCCGCAGCAGCGTCCGACGCCCGACGCCCCGCGCGGCCACGAGGAGCCCGAGACCACCGGCCAGTACGCCCGCCCGATGGGCGCGGCGGGCGACCGGCAGGGCCCCGGCTC
>NZ_JBSGZO010000365.1:0-8738 GCF_053611045.1 Streptomyces sp. NPDC054841
GCCTGGGGAAGCCCGGAGGCCGGCGGCGGGGGCGTCAGGCGCGGCGGGGAGGCCCTGAGGGCCGGCGTGAGCGGCGGCGGGTCATCAGCCGGATCTTCCGCACGATCGTGATGACGCCTGCGATGAGCGTGCCGCCGTACAGCCAGCCCGCGTTCATGGCCAGCGCGGTGATCACCGCCATCACCTGGCCGCCGACGCCACCGGTCCCGCCGGAGATCGGCACGATCCCGACGGCGAACGCGATGGGCACGCCGATCGGCGCGGTGACCAGGTCGGCGCCCCGCACCCACAGCGCCGTCAGGGCGCTGACCGGCAGGAACAGCACGCAGTACACGACGGCGGAGCCGCCGAGCAGCAGTGAGTCGAGCGAGCCGATCAGCAGCATCACGGCCGATGCGAAGAGCCCGCTGCCGAGTCCCGTCAGCCGGGGATTCGGCAGTCTGCGCAGGGCGAGCACCACCGGCGGCACCGGGCGGGTCGGCCGCAGTGCGGGCCGTTTGCCCGGCTTCGCGGGTGCGCCGGGGGCCCCGGGGCGCCCTGGCCGGGCCGTGACCCGGTACACCGCGGCGCCCTCGATGAGCGCGCCTTGCCCGGACAGAGGGGCCTGCGGCCGCGGCCGCTGCCTCGACGGTGTACCAGTCTTTTGTTGCTCCACCTGACCAACGTAGGTCGCAAAGTGCGATCAGTACGTCACAGGACACGCCCTTTGGGTGACCTTGATGTTGAGTTCGACGTATCGGACGCGTGACGTGCCCCGGCGGCGCGCCCGTAAACTGGGGGATCGGCCCACCCTCCGGGCCCCCGGACCAAGGCCATCAGCCAGTCAGTCGCCGGCTCGCAGTCCTCGCCCCAGCAGTCCTCACTCCAGGAAGTCGCCAACGTGTCGCTCACGATCGGAATCGTCGGTCTGCCGAATGTCGGCAAGTCGACCCTGTTCAACGCCCTGACCAAGAACGACGTGCTGGCGGCCAACTACCCGTTCGCCACCATCGAGCCCAACGTCGGCGTCGTCGGCGTCCCCGACGCCCGGCTCGCCAAGCTCGCCGAGATCTTCGGCTCCCAGCGGATCCTGCCCGCGACGGTCGACTTCGTCGACATCGCCGGCATCGTCCGCGGCGCGAGCGAGGGCGAGGGCCTCGGTAACAAGTTCCTGGCGAACATTCGCGAGTCCGACGCGATCTGCCAGGTCATCCGCGCTTTCAAGGACGAGAACGTCGTCCACGTCGACGGCAAGGTCTCGCCGAAGAACGACATCGAGACGATCAACACAGAGCTGATCCTCGCGGACCTCCAGACCATCGAGAAGGTCCTGCCGCGCCTGGCCAAGGAAGCCCGCATCAAGAAGGACACGGCCCCCAAGGTCGCGGCCGTCGAGGCCGCCCAGGCCATCCTGGAGGAGGGCAACACCCTCTTCTCCGCCGGCATCGTCCAGGGCAGCGAGAAGGCCGAGCTCCTCCACGACCTCCACCTGCTCACCACCAAGCCCTTCCTCTACGTCTTCAACGTCGACGAGGACGAGCTGATCGACGAGGACTTCAAGAACGAGCAGCGCGCCCTGGTCGCTCCGGCCGAGGCGATCTTCCTCAACGCCAAGCTCGAGGCCGACCTCGCCGAGCTCGACGAGGAGGACGCCATGGAACTCCTCCAGTCCGTCGGCGCCGACGAGCCGGGCCTGGCCACCCTCGCCCGCGTCGGCTTCGACACCCTCGGCCTGCAGACCTACCTCACGGCGGGCCCGAAGGAGTCCCGCGCCTGGACGATCAAGAAGGGCGCCACGGCCCCCGAGGCGGCCGGTGTGATCCACACCGACTTCCAGAAGGGCTTCATCAAGGCCGAGGTCATCTCCTTCGCCGACCTGGTCGCAACGGGCTCGGTCGCGGACGCGCGCTCGGCGGGCAAGGCGCGTATGGAGGGCAAGGACTACGTGATGCAGGACGGGGACGTCGTGGAGTTCCGCTTCAACGTCTAATACGTCCGGCGAAAGGCCGTCTGACCTGCGGCGGAGCGGGTTGGGCGGCCTTTGCGGCCGCGCGGCGTCGTTCTCCGGACGACGAGCGGGGACGGCTACCGCAGGGGGTGACACTCGTAGTCGGTCTCGGGCGCCGCGAAGCTCAGGCCGTTCTCGTCGAGCGCGTTGAAGACGGTGACCCGGCCGTGCCGGAAGACGAATCCGATGGCCACCATCCCTTGCGCCGCATCGTCGCCGCGCCACTCCAGCAGCTCGACGTCCTGCAGTACCTGGCCCTGGAGCGAAGCAAGCGCCGGTACGGCGTCGTGGCGCCAGCGCAGGTCGAACCCCGGCCAGTGGGCGGACCCGCGGGGGGCGAGGGAGTTCCAGCTCACCGAGAGATCGTCGAACTTCTGGTGCTGGATCTCGACCTGCTCCCCGCCGAAGTCGAGCAGAACGGGAGCGTCGGCGAACCATGTGCCGTCCGCGACGTCCCACAGCAGCCAGGCCCGTGACAGCGTCCTCCCGATGAGCGTGCGCAGGCGGTCGCCGTGGCCGGTGGTGATCGCGGTACGGCCACGCAGCCACTGGGGGGCGTAGGTCTCGATGTCGAAGTCGAGCACCTGAGCATTGTGCCGGGCGTGCGGCCGGGCGCTCAGCAGGTCAGGCAGGGCGGCGGTGTCGACCGCCGTCGGCGTGCTGCTCAGCGGGCCTTCTTCTGGTCGAACCAGATCGTGGCGAACGTCGGCGTGAGCCCGGCCCAGAAAAGCACCTGGGGCAACAGCCGGTCCGCCCATGGGACTTGGGCGATCAGCAACGCGCAGACCATGGCCCAGGACGCCTGGGCCACCACGATGCGGGCCCACCGACCGCGGCGCATCAGCGACTGCACGTTGAGCCGGACGCCGGTGCGCCGTCGGCGGTAGCGCAGCAGGGCGCCGACGGTCCAGATGGCGCTCATCGGCACGAGGTACCACAGGCGCTGGCCGAGCGGGAGCGGCAGCTCCCGCTGCACCTCGCCCTCGACGGCGAACAGGTCCATCATCGCCCCGGCGAGGCCGAGACAGAGCAGGGCGAGCCAGCGCACGCCGCGCAGCATGCGGTACGTGGCCTGGTCCAGGCCACGCTGCATCGAGTCGGAGTCCGGTACGGCGGCGAGCCCGGCGGCGTACAGGTCGGCAGCCTGGGCAGCCTTGACGCCCGGGGCGCCGGCGGCCTTTCCGGTCTGCTGGGCCAATGCCTCGGGGTGGGTGGGGTCGATCCGGAGGATCGCGCGCTCGAGCTGGTCGGCGACGGTGCTGTTGCCCGAGAAGTCGGCGATCAGCCGAGCGACTTCGTGGGCGTAGACCTCCTCGGGGCCGAGGCGCAGCGCCTCCATGACCAGGTCGGCCGCCACCCGGGTGACGCGTTCGACCTCGTGGGGCTGGATCGCCTTGGTGCCGGTCTCCTGGACGTACCGGACTACCGACATGCGCCATACGGCGTCGGCGAGCATCGCATAGCCGTACCAGTGGTGGGGGTTGACGCGGACCGCTTCGCGCAGGACGGGCTCGGCGTTGCGCCATGAGCTGTCCGGCCCGCTGGTCAGCGCCCGGGCGCGCAGGATGAGCGCGCCGTAGTCCTCGGGGTCGAGTTTGAGGGCCTCGCCGGCCGCCTCCCGTGCCTGCTGCGGCTGCTGCGTGTTCAGATGGCAGTAGCCGACCTTGACCCAGGCGCGTATGTCGCCGGGGTCTTCGGCGAGGCGCCGCCCCAGCAGCGCCTGGGCCTGGTCGTAGCGCTTGAGGTCGATGAGGGCCTGGGCCTGTTCGACGGCCGGGTGGAGTGTGGTCACAGCTTCCGCTTCTTCTTCAGATAGGCCACCAGGTCGTCGTACATCCCGCCCTCGTTGGCGTACATCGCCACATTGCGGGCGGCCGCGAACCACGGCTCGGCCGAGGGCGTGATCTGCCTGGCCGCGGCCAGCAGGTCCTTCATGTCGATCATGCGTACGGTGCCGGTGCGGGCCGAATCCAGAAGCGCCTGCTCGGCCGCCGCCTCGCACACATGGGCCAGATCGGCGCCGGACAGGCCGTCGGTGGCCTTGACGAGCTTGCCCAGGTCGATGTTCGCGATGGGCCGCTCGCGCAGGTGATAGCGGAGGATCGCCTCCCGGGCCGGGCCGTCGGGCGGCAGTACCAGCAGGGTCCGGTCCAATCGGCCGGGGCGGCGCAGGGCGATGTCCACGTCCCAGGGCACGTTGGTCGCCGCGAGCACGAACACGCCCTCGTTCGCTCCCGCGTCGATGCCGTCCAGCTCGGTCAGCAGCTGATTGACGGTGTTGCGCATGCCGGCGCTCTGGGTGCGGCTGCGCTTGCCGCCGAGCGCGTCCAGCTCATCCAGGAAGACCACACACGGAGCCTGGCGGCGGGCGGTCTGGAAGATCTCGTGCATGTTGCGCTCGGAGTTTCCGATCCACATGTCGAGCACGTCGTTGACCGACACGGACAGGAAACTCGCCCCGAGCTCACCGGCGACGGCCCGCGCGATGAAGGTCTTGCCGCAGCCTGGCGGCCCGTACATCAGAAGACCGCCGCGCAGACTCTTGCCGTACAGGCGGCGCAACTCCGGATTGCGCAAAGGCGCCAGAAAGGCGGCCTCCAGACGATCCTTGACGTCCTGCATACCGCCCACGTCGGCGAGGCGGACGGTTCCGGGCAGCTCCACGTCCCAAGCGGCGGCATCCCCGGGATCGCCACTGCCGTCCACGGTGATCGGCTCCTCGGCGAACCGGGGTGGCACGACATCGCCGACCTGGTCCTCGGCGGCCTTCCAGTCGAAGCCCACGGTGGGTCGAGGGGTCACCGGAGGCTGCTCGGGAGCCGGGGCGCCCATGGCCCGGGCCATCAGCTCGCGCGCCTGGACATCACCGGGCGCGTGCTGCAGCGCCACGGCAACCTCCGCCACCGCGGCGTCGGCGTGCCCCGCATCCAGCAGCAGTTCGGCCAGGTGCAGTCGCAGGGGTACGTCATCGGGCGCGGCCGCAACGGCCGTACGCATGCTACGTATTAGAGGGGATTCCGCCGACATGGCCCACACTCTACGTAGGCGACGCGTGTGACCTTCAGGTGCCCTGGCGCTCTGCCGCATTCGCCGGGCACCCTGGCGATTTCGCCCCTCGAGCGCAGGAGTACCGGTGCCGTTCCACAATCGGCGCATGGACGTCGTCGGGATACTCGAAAGCGCCTCGCTACTGGTGCCCGAGGACGCCGCTACCGAGAACGACATCACTGTCGGGGATGTCTGGGACCACCTCGCGCACGACGAGTGGGAGGTGGCGTTCGAGCTGCTGCAGGAGCTCGCGGAGGTACGCACGCTGCCGCCGGGTTTCTGGGACGAGCTGGAGCGTGCCGCCGGGCAGCTGGGGCTGGAGCGGAGCCGGGCGTGGTGCCGGTGGCGCGGCTACGAGACGCGCGCGGGGGTCATCCGTGCCGATCTGGCACTCCTGCCGTTCGGCGAGACCTTCCGGCGTACGCCGATCCCCGGCGCCGGGGTGCTGCGTCCGATGTGGAACATCGGCAACGTCGGGGACAGCGGAGAACCGGCGCTGAACATCGCCGCCCTGTGGGTCGAGTTCGCCCCCGAACTCCCACCGGGCGGCCGCGCTTCGGTGCGCCTCCTGCCCCTGATTCCCGCGCAGTGGCGGCACCTTGCCCCTGGCGACCGCATCACCATGCACGAGTGCGCCGAGGTCGACGGCATCGCGACGATCCTGGAGGTGCACCGTCCGGAGGCGCAGGGAGAGGTCACTGTCCCGCACTGACTCCGTGTGCCCATCGCGGTGGGCGACCGCACGGCCGGCCGCGGCGAACGACGGCCTGCGGTCTACGGCTGAGCGGTCGCCAGCCCCGTCTTGAGCCCCGCCCCGCACAGCGGCAGAACGGCGGTGCGTCCGTCCAGCCCGTACGCCCCGGCCGCCGCCCAGCACGCCACCCCCGTGGACTCGACGTAGAGTCCGCGCCCGGCGAGATCGAGCTGTGCGGCCCGGATCTGATCCTCCGTCACCGCTAGGAACGTGCCGCCGGTGGCACGCACCGCGGTCAGGATCTGCCGCGCGCGCGGCGGGTGCGGGATGGCGATGCCCTCCGCGAGGGTGGGGGTCGTGAACGCCGGTGCCAGCACATCGTCGGCGCCCGCCCGGAACGCGAAGGCCAGCGGCGCGACCGCCGCGGCCTGCACCGCGATCAGCGCCGGGCGTTCGTCGATGAGCCCGTGCCCGTACAGCTCGTCGATCGCGAGCGCCGCTCCGAGCAGCAGTGTTCCGTTGCCGACGGGGACGACGAGCGCCTCGGGCAGCCGGCCGCCGAGGTCCTCCCAGATCTCGTACACGTACGTCTTCGTGCCGTGCAGGAAGTACGGGTTGAAGACGTGTGAGGCGTAGAAGACCCCGTCCTCGTCGGCGGCAGCGCGGGCGGCCCGCGCAGTGGCCTCGCGGTCGCCGGGCACGAGCTCGAGGTGGGCGCCGTGCGCCCCTATCTGCTCCACCTTCTTCGGGGAGGTCGCGGCGGGAACGTACACGGTGCAGTCCAGCCCGGCGCGGGCGCAGTACGCCGCGATCGCCGTGCCCGCGTTCCCGCTGCTGTCGGCGATCACGCGCCGCGGCTTCAGCTGCCGCGCCAGCTCGGCGAGCATCACCGCGCCACGGTCCTTGAACGACAGGGTCGGCATCAGGAAGTCCAGCTTGGCGGTGACGGTGTCCGTCAGCGGGACGAGCGGGGTGCGGCCCTCGCCGAGGGACACCGCGGCGCGGGCGTCCGATGCGGGCAGCGGCAGGGCCTCCTCGTAACGCCAGAGCGAATTGACGCGTCCGGAAAGGAAGTTGCGTGGCACCGGGGCCGTGGTGAAGTCGAGATCCCAGGGGCCCAGGCACTGCGGACAGTGCCAGGTGAGCTCATCAACGGCCGCTCGAACGTCGCACACCGGACATTGATATTCCGTCATGTGATCCAGGATGGCAGTTGTGTGGCACACGTGTTACGCGGCCTTCAAAGCTCTTGTGGGATTCCTGTGGATCCGTCAATCTTTCGGACGGCAGCGGCACGGCAACCTCGCAGACATCCCGGCGGACACCGGGGACGAGCGAATTGTCATGCTCCTGCCGATCACCCCCACAGTGACGCACCACCAATGAGGAGGATCCCTCACATGTCCGTGATGCGTAATTCGCGGCGAAGACTGTCCGCAGCCAGCGCCATAGCCGTCGCCGCCCTCGCGCTCGGCGCCGCGTCCGCCCTTCCGGCCACCGCGGCGGAGACCGCGCCGGAAGGCGTCATCCAGAACGCGGGCGCGCCCGGCGTCATCGCCGGCAGCTACATCGTCACTTTCGACGAGTCGGCCGCCGACGCCGGCTCCAAGGCGGGCAAGGCGCTCGCCGCGGAGTACGGAGCGAAGATCAAGAAGACGTACAACGCCGCGCTCAACGGATACTCCGTCGAGCTCTCCGAGGCGCAGGCCAAGAAGTTCGCCGCGGACCCGGCCGTCGAGTCCGTCGTGCAGAACCGTGTCTTCACGATCTCCGGCACCCAGCCGTCCCCGCCCTCCTGGGGCCTGGACCGCATCGACCAGAAGGCGCTGCCGCTCAACCAGAGCTACACCTACCCCGACTCGGCGGGAACGGGTGTCACCGCGTACATCATCGACACCGGTGTGCGTATCACCCACAGTGACTTCGGTGGCCGGGCCTCGTACGGCTACGACGCCATCGACAACGACAACACGGCGCAGGACGGCCACGGCCACGGCACCCACGTCGCCGCCACCGTCGCCGGATCCTCCTACGGTGTCGCCAAGAAGGCCAAGGTCGTCGGCGTCCGCGTGCTCGACAACTCCGGCTCCGGGACCACCGACCAGGTCGTTGCCGGCATCGACTGGGTGACGCGGAACGCCGTCAAGCCGGCCGTCGCCAACATGAGCCTCGGCGGCGGCGTCGACACCGTCCTCGACACCGCCGTACGCAACTCCATCGCGTCCGGCGTCACTTACGCCATCGCGGCGGGCAACGACGGCGCCAACGCGTCCAACACGTCCCCGGCCCGGGTGACCGAGGCCATCACCGTCGGCTCGACCACCAGCACCGACGCCCGCT
Organism: Streptomyces sp. NPDC054841; assembly: GCF_053611045.1. NCBI lineage: Bacteria > Bacillati > Actinomycetota > Actinomycetes > Kitasatosporales > Streptomycetaceae > Streptomyces > Streptomyces sp. NPDC054841. The sequence goes on from NZ_JBSGZO010000365.1 coordinate 8,070, forward strand.
CCAGCTTCTCCAACTACGGCAGTGTCCTGGACATCTTCGCGCCGGGCTCCTCCATCACCTCCGCCTGGAACACCAGCGACAGCGCCACCAACACCATCTCCGGCACCTCGATGGCCACCCCGCACGTCGCCGGTGCCGCCGCGCTCTACCTCGCGGACAACCGCACCGCCACTCCGGCGCAGGTCGCCTCCGCCCTGACCACCGCGGCGACCCCGAACGTGGTCGGCAACCCCGGCACCGGATCGCCGAACCGTCTGCTGTACGTCGGCGGCGGCTCCACCCAGCCGCCCGGCTCGAGGTTCGAGAACACCGCGGACTACGCGATCAACGACTTCGCCACCGTGGAGTCGCCCGTCACCGTGAGCGGTGTCCCGGGCAACGCCCCGGCCGCCCTCCAGGTGCCGGTCAACATCGTGCACACCTACATCGGTGACCTCCAGGTCCAGCTCATCGCCCCGGACGGCACCGCGTACACGCTGAAGGGCTACGGCACCGGCGGCAGCTCCGACAACATCAACACCACGTACACCGTCAACGCCTCCTCGGAGGTCGCGAACGGCACGTGGAAGCTGCGCGTCAGCGACAACGCGGCCATCGACACCGGGAAGATCGACTCCTGGGCGCTGCAGTTCTGACGCTCCCTGAGCACTGAGGGGCGGCCGCGCACTG
>NZ_JBSGZO010000366.1:0-8715 GCF_053611045.1 Streptomyces sp. NPDC054841
CCGCATGGACTCCATCCTCCGCCTTGCGATCTCCCCCGTAGCCCTTCGGGCACGGGAGGTGCCCCCAGCACCAGACGCCGCCGGGCCCGCCCTTCGGGCGGACGACGCTACTTTGAAGACACTCCCTAGAGGGCCAGGCCGGTGAGGACCAGGACCCGCTCGTACGTGTAGTCGTCCATCGCGTACTTCACGCCCTCGCGGCCCACACCGGACTGCTTGGCGCCGCCGTACGGCATCTGGTCGGCGCGGTAGGACGGGACGTCGCCGACGACCACGCCGCCGACCTCGAGCGCGCGGTGGGCGCGGAAGGCGGTCTGCAGGTCACGGGTGAACACACCCGCCTGGAGGCCGTACTTGGACGAGTTGACCGCGGCGAAGGCCTCGGCCTCGCCGTCCACGCTCTGCACGGTGAGAACCGGTCCGAAGACCTCCTCGCAGGCGAGGGTGGTGTTCGCGGGCACGCCGGTGAGGACGGTCGGCGCGTAGGAGGCGCCGTCGCGCTTGCCGCCGGTGAGCAGCTGGGCGCCGGCCTCGACGGCCTCGCCGACCCAGGACTCGACACGCTTGGCGGCGTCCTCGTTGACCAGCGGGCCGACGTCAGTGGCGGAGTCGGACGGGTCGCCGGTGACCTGGGCCTCGACGGCCGCGACGATCTTCGGCAGCAGCCGGTCGTACACGGAGGCGTCGGCGATCACGCGCTGCACGGAGATGCAGGACTGGCCGCCCTGGTAGTTGGAGAAGGTGGCGATACGGGTCGCCGCCCAGTCCAGGTCCTCCTCGGAGGCGAAGTCGGCGAGGACGACGGCCGCGCCGTTGCCACCGAGCTCCAGGGTGCAGTGCTTGCGCGGCACCGAGTCCATGATCGCGTAGCCGACCTTGTCGGAGCCGGTGAACGAGATGACCGGGAGGCGCTCGTCCTGGACGAGGGCGGGCATCTTGTCGTTCGGCACCGGCAGCACGGACCAGGAGCCGGCGGGCAGCTCGGTCTCGGCGAGCAGCTCACCGATGATCAGGCCGGACAGCGGGGTGGCCGGCGCCGGCTTGAGGATGATCGGCGCGCCGACGGCGATGGCCGGGGCGATCTTGTGGGCGCACAGGTTCAGCGGGAAGTTGAACGGCGCGATCCCGAGGACGACGCCCTTCGGGAAGCGGCGGGTGAGGGCGAGACGGCCCTGGCCGCCGGCATCGGTGTCGAGGCGCTGGGCCTCGCCGCCGTTGAAGCGACGGGCCTCCTCGGCCGCGAAGCGGAACACGGAGACGGCACGGCCGACCTCGCCGCGGGCCCACTTGATGGGCTTGCCGTTCTCGGCGGAGATCAGCTGGGCGATCTCCTCGGTGCGCTCGACGAGACGCCTGGAGACGTGGTCGAGGGCCGCGGCGCGTACGTGGGCCGGGGTCGCCGCGAACTCGTCCACGACGGCGTGCGCGGCGGCCACGGCCTCCTCGACCTGAGCGTCGGTCGGGACGGCGACCGTGCCGACGAGACGGCCGTCCCAGGGGGAGGTCACGTCGAAGGTCGTCTCACCGGTGGCCTGGCGGCCGGCGAGCCAGAAGGCGTGGCTGGAAGTCATGTGCGGGTCCGGCCCTTCCGAAGTAGTGGGTTTCCTCTCTTCACACGGTAGGGCGGTGGACCGGAATCGTGATTTGTCCGCGCTGGAGTGGTTGGCGGGGCGGTCTTGCCGCTTTGGCGAGTGCGCAGGTCAGCGGCGGCGTTCCGTGCTGACGATGAGGCACACGCCCGCCACGACGACGGCGCCGCCGAGGGCGATCGGCCAGGTCAGCCGCTCGTTCAGGACCAGCGCGCCGAGGAGTACGGCGACGACCGGGTTGACGTAGGCGTACGTGGCGACGAGCGAGAGCGGCGCGGAGTGCAGCAGCCAGGCGTACGCCGTGAACGCGATGAGCGAGCCGAAGACGACGAGATAGGCGAGGGCGGTCCAGGACCGGGCGGACACATCGGCCAGCACGAAGCCGTGCTGCTCGCCCCGGCCGAGGCCGACGAGCAGACAGCCGAAGCCGCCGGCGACCATTTCGTACGCGCTCGCGGCGAACGGGTTGGCCGGCATGGGGATGCGCGAGGACGAGAAGGAGCCCACCGACCACATGAGGGTCGCGGCGATCACGGTGAGGACGCCCCACAGCTGTACGGCACCGCTCAGGCCGGGGAGGGTCAGCACGGCGAGCCCGGCGAGCCCGAGCAGGACGCCGCTGTACGCGCCGACGCCCGGCCGTTCGCCGAAGGCCCTGCGCAGCACGACGACCCAGGCCGGAACGACGGCGATCAGCAGCGCGGTGAGTCCGGAGGGCACGGCGGTCTCGGCGAGGACGACGAGCCCGTTGCCGCCGAGGAGGAGCAGCAGGCCGACGAGGGCGGCGGAGGCGAGCTGGGCGCGGGTGGCCCTGAGCGCCGACGGCCCCTGACGCCAGGCGATGATCGCGGCGAGGAGCAGTCCGGCGGTGATGAAGCGGGCGCCTGCGGAAAGGAACGGCGGCATCGTCTCGACGACGACGCGGATCCCGAGATACGTCGACCCCCAGACGACGTACACGATGGCGAGCGCGGCCCAGACGGCTCCGGATATCCGGCGGCCCGGCGCGGTGTCTGCGACGGTGGTTTCGGCGGCGGTTTCGGCAGAGGCAGCCGCGGTGGCGCCGGTGCGGGCATCGGGTTGCGTCATGGGTCCTTCTCGTCCTCGTCCGTGTGGACGGGCAGCGTCATGGTGCACGGGCGGCGTCGTTGTGGGCACGACCGGGTGCCTCCCCGCCGTGCCGATCACGAGGCAGGACACTAAGCAGTTCAGCAGTCAATTGCCATGTTTTATGCCCGACTTCGGGCAGCGAACCGGAAAATTCTTCCGCATCCCGTATCCCGCCCGCATCTCGCATCTCGCATCCCGCGTCTCGCGTCTCGCGTCTCGCGGCAGGGCCGGACGGGCGGGCGCCTACTCCGGGACCGGCGACGGGCCGGGGCCCGGGCCCGGACCCGTCGCCGTCCCTTCGGTCGCCTTGAGCGCGAGCCAGAGCTCCATACGGACGTCCGGGTCGTCCAGGGAGCGGCCGAGGATTTCCTCGACGCGCCGCATGCGGTACCGCAGGGTGTGGCGGTGGACGCCGAGGTCGGCGGCTGCCGCGTCCCACTGGCCGTGGCGGGAGAGCCAGGCGCGCAGGGAGGCCACGAGGTCGCCGCGACCTGTCGCGTCGTGTTCGTACAGGGCACGCAGCATGCCGTCGGCGAAGGCGCGTACGGCGTCGTCGGCGAGGAGCGGCAGCACCGACCCCGCCGCGAGTTCCTCGTGCTCGACGAGGGCCCGGCCGCGCCGGCGGGCGACGGACAGGGCCTGTTCGGCCTGCTTGTAGGCCGCGGCGGCGGCGATCGGGCCGGTCGGCGCGGACATGCCGACGACGACGCCCGCCTCCTCGGCCTCGCGTTCCGCGTACGACTCGCATTCGAGGACGACCGCTCCCCCGTCGGCGGCGAGGACGACGAGCCGGTCGTCGCCCTCGGGCGCGGTCAGCACCGCCTCGCCCGACCGGGAAGCGGCGGACTCCAGGGACTCGGCGAGCGCGTGCACGGGGTGCTCGGCGGCCGGGTCGGGCTCGCCGGCCGGTTCGGCGATCAGCAGCCGGAACGGCGCGTCCAGCAGCTCTCCGTACAGATCTCCGGCGACCGCCCTGGCGTGGTCCGGCTGCCCGGACAGCATCATCCGCAGCACCGCCGCACCCAGCCGCTGCTCGGCGGCCTGCAGCGAGCGGGAACGCTCCGTCGTGAGCGTCAGCAGCGCGATGGCGGAGTGCACGGCGTATCGCTCCGCCGTCCCGAGCGGTGCGCCCGTACCGACGGCGAGCGCGCCTCGCACCCGCCGCCCGGTACCCAGGGACTGCAGCTCGACCCGGTCGTCGGTGCCGCCGACGACCGCGCTGGCGGGTGCGGGCCGCTCACGCAGCCGCTCCACGTCGGCGGTGAGCCGGGCAGCCCGCCGGGTGGCCCAGTCGGGTGCGGCCGCGACGACGGCTCCGGACGCGTCGTAGAGCGCGGCCCAGCCGTCGACGAGCGCGGCGAGCCTGGCGAGCAGGGCCGCCGGGCCCTCGGCGAGCGCGGCGCGGGTCAGTTCCCGCTGGGCCTCGAAGCCTGCGGTCACGGCCCGGTACTGGTCGGCGGCGATGGCGGCCGACACCGCCTTGCTGATGGCGAGGAACGGGGTGCGGCGCGGTACTTCGAGGAGCGGGAAGTCCTCCTCCTCGGCGGCTTCCAGCAGTGCGGCGGGGATGTCGTCGTAATTGACGCCGACGGCGAAGCCGAGCCCGACGACACCCGCGCCGACCAGCCTGCGTACGTACCGTCGCATCGCGTCGTGGTCCGCGGCGTCCAGCGTCATCGCGGTGACGAGAAGCAGTTCGCCGCCCTCCATGTACGGCACGGGATCGGCCAGCTCGCTGACGTGCGCCCAGCGCACAGGGGTCCCGAGCCGGTCCTCCCCGGCGCGCACGGTCAGCTTGAGCGCGGAGTGCTGGACGAGCGAGGCAAGGGTGACCGGCATGGGACCGCGGACTTTCGGCAGAGGATGAGAGCTCCGGGCCTGGAGCTGCTGAGCGTCGGGCTCCGGGGCCGTGGACTTCTGAGCGTCGGGCTGCTGAGCGGGGCTTCTGAGCTTTTTGCCGTCCCGTACGAACGGCATACCTCGATTCTGCCAGGTCGTACGGGTGCGCGGGGCGGGCCCGCCGGTCGGGTGTGCGAGCCGGGTGCGCGGATCAGGTGCGCAGGTCCACCAGCAGCGGCGGCGCGTGCTCGCCGCGCACCGAGGTGAGCGAGAGGACGGCGTGCCCGGCGGGCACGGAGTGCGCCAGCTCGGAGGCCGACCAGCGCTCCCGCTCGACCTCACGGACCGTCACGGCCTCGGCGGTGGCCGCCTTGCCGGTCACCAGACGGCGCATGAAGTGCAGCGCCTTGGTCAGCGGCTCGTCGGAGATGATCTGCCGGTTGGTGACGTCTCTGGTCTGCACCCATTCGGTGCCCCAGGTCTCGGCGAACCGCCCGCCGTCCCAGGGCGCGAGCCCCGCGAACGCCATCCGGCAGCCCACCGCGCCGAGCAGCGGCCCGCGCAGCGTCTCGGGCACGTCCTCCAGGGTGCGCAGCGCCAGCACCACGCCCGCGTGCGCGGAGCGCAGCCGCTGCACGGCTCTCACCGAGTCGGCGGTGACGGTGTACGTCGCGTCATCGAGGACCAGGCAGGCGAAGAGCGAGCGGTCGGAACGTGCGAGTGCGGCCTCGGTGAACTGGGCGAGTACGAGCCGGGCGATGATCCGGGAGGCTTCGGCGTGGCCGCGTTCGGGAAGGTCGACGCGTACCCGGAGGGGGTGCTCGATGGCCCGCAGCGAGAACTGCCGGCCGGGCTCCTTCGTACGGAAGAACCGCGCGAACGCGGGCCGGTCGAGGAACGCGATCCGCTCGGCCAGCAGCACACCGACGTCGTCCGCGCGCTCCGACTGGCGTGCGCGCGCGTCGAGTTCACGGAGCTGGGACGCCTCCCCTTGCTCCTCCAGGGCGGTGCGCAGTTCGTCCAGCGCACCGGGCGCGCCACCGAGGAGCTCACGCAGCTCCGGCACGGCCGGGAAGTGGTCGTGGACACTCCGGTACGGCCCGATGAGCTGGGCCAGCGCGGTCGCGGCCCGGCGGCTGTCGACCGTCAGGTCCCCGACCAGCGCCTCGGCGAGGATCCGGGCGGCCTCGTCGGGGTCGTCGGTTCCGCCGTACAGATCGAGGTCGTGCGTGGCCTCGGGCCTGCCGAGGGCGATGACCAGGTCGAACGCGTCGTCGGGGGCCGGCGCGGTGCCGTGCGCGGTGACGGCGACGACGGCGGCCCGGTTGGCGAGCGCCTGCAGGCACATCGCCTCCACGACGGGCCGCACGAGCCGCACGGTCTTCCCGGACCCGGAGGGCCCGACGGCGAGCAGCGAGGTGCCGAGGAGGGCGGGCTCGAGGGCGACGCCGGTGGTGCGGCGGGCGTAGGGATTGCGGGGGTGGTCGGCGGCTGTGCCGATGCGCACCTGTCCGGTGGCGAGGTCGTGGGCGGCGGTGCGGACGGGCAGGTCCCGTGCGCCTGAGGGGTGCGCGCAGGCGGCGGCGCCGTCGGCACGGACGGTGTCGGTGAAGGCGGGCAGCCGCTCGGGCCGGGTGCGTACGCCCTGCCAGGCACGGCGGATCCGGGCGTAGTCGACATCGCCGAGCGTGCCTCGCTTTGTCGCCTCGGCGAGGGTGTGCGCCACCTCGTCGAGCCCGGCGGCACGCAGCTCGGGCCAGTCGGCGGGATCCTCCTTGGACGGGCGCGGCGGGGCGGGGGCCTCCTGCCTGCGTGCGTACCGGTGCCAGATGTCCGGCACGTGACCGATGCGGGCGAAGAAGACGAGCAGGCCGCCGCCGACGAGCCCGTAGTAGACGTAGCTGGCCGTGGCCCACAGGGGTGGGTCTGCGCGCCAGGACTCCGGGGTGAGGACGAGCAACGGCCAGAGCCAGTAGCGGCCGAGGTAGCCGTTCCACAGCAGGGACCAGAGCAGCCAGCCGGTGAGCAGGGCGATGAGCGCGCCGGCGAAGAGCCGCCGGGCCGGAATCACCTCCGGCTCCTGCTCCGGCCGCGGCCGGTGCCCCAGCCGCCAGATACCGGGGTCGGCCTGGGGCCTGGGTGTACGCAGCCAGGCTGCGACGGATGCCCCGGTGGACGGGGCGGGCGCGTGCGAGGGAGCCGGGGGGACGGTGGGAGGCACCGGCGGGGGTCCGGCGGGGCGCGGCACCGGGTGGGCGCTCCCGGCGCTGCCCGCCCGCGTGCCGCGTGCGTCGTACGTGCCTTCGGTGTCCATGAAACCCTGCCCCCTGACCAGCCAGGACCGCGTCTGTGCCACCGTCAATCTAGTGCCCATCGGCGGGGAGTTCAGCGAGTACGCCGTGCGCGAGCCGCTGCGGCGCGACGGTGATCCGTTCCGGGGCGTCGGCGGCACGTCCCGGTCCGGCTCGCCGGCCCCGGGTGCCCGGAGTGACGCGGAGTGACCCGGACCCGCCCGGCAACACCCCCGCCCGCCCCTCCCCCGGCCGGGAGTCCGGGGCTCGTCCCCCGCAACGGCACGACTCGGCTGCTCTATGTCCGTGACGGACAAACGACACGCGCCCACCACTACCGAACGGAGCATGCCGGACCCCCTGACGCGGACCTAGCCTGCGAAGAAAGAAGAAGTGCGTCCGAAAAGACACCCCAGGAGCCCTCATGACCGCAATTCCGCAGGAGCGCCGCGTCGTCACCGCCATTCCCGGCCCGAAGTCGCAGGAGCTTCAGGCCCGCCGTCTCTCCGCGGTCGCGGGCGGCGTGGGCTCCGTGCTGCCGGTGTTCACCACCCGCGCCGGCGGCGGCATCATCGAGGACGTCGACGGCAACCGCCTCATCGACTTCGGCTCCGGTATCGCCGTGACCTCCGTGGGCGCCTCCGCCGAGGCCGTCGTACGCCGCGCCTCCGCGCAGCTGCAGGACTTCACCCACACCTGTTTCATGGTCACGCCGTACGAGGGCTACGTCGAGGTCTGTGAGCAGCTCGCCGAGCTGACCCCGGGCGACCACGCCAAGAAGTCCGCGCTGTTCAACTCCGGCGCCGAGGCCGTCGAGAACGCCGTCAAGATCGCCCGCGCGTACACCAAGCGCCAGGCCGTCGTCGTCTTCGACCACGGCTACCACGGCCGTACGAACCTGACGATGGCGCTGACCGCCAAGAACATGCCGTACAAGCACGGCTTCGGTCCGTTCGCCCCCGAGGTCTACCGCGTCCCGGTCGCCTACGGCTACCGCTGGCCGACCGGCCCGGAGAACTGCGGCCCCGAGGCCGCCGCCCAGGCCATCGACCAGATCACCAAGCAGGTCGGCCCGGACAACGTCGCCGCGATCATCATCGAGCCGATCCTCGGCGAGGGCGGCTTCATCGAGCCGGCCAAGGGCTTCCTCCCGGCGATCGCGAAGTTCGCCAACGACAACGGCATCGTCTTCGTCGCGGACGAGATCCAGTCCGGCTTCTGCCGCACCGGCCAGTGGTTCGCCTGCGAGGACGAGGGCATCGTCCCGGACCTGATCACCACCGCCAAGGGCATCGCGGGCGGCCTGCCGCTCGCCGCCGTCACCGGCCGCGCCGAGATCATGGACGCCGCTCACGCGGGCGGCCTGGGCGGCACCTACGGCGGCAACCCGGTGGCCTGCGCCGGTGCTCTCGGCGCCATCGAGACCATGCGCGAGCAGGACCTCAACGGCAAGGCCAAGCGCATCGAGGAGGTCATGAAGGGCCGCCTGACCGCGATGGCGGAGAAGTACGACATCATCGGTGACATCCGCGGCCGCGGCGCCATGATCGCCATCGAGCTGGTCAAGGACCGCGCCACCAAGGAGCCCAACCCGGAGGCCGCCGGCGCGCTCGCCAAGGCCTGCCACGCCGAGGGCGTGCTCGTCCTCACCTGCGGTACGTACGGCAACGTGCTCCGCTTCCTGCCCCCGCTGGTCATCGGCGAGGACCTGCTGAGCGAGGGCCTGGACGTCATCGAGGCGGCGCTCGCCGCCGTCTGAGCCCCGGTTCCGGGGGGGTGACCCCCAGTAATCGCGCGCTCTCTGTGAAGAACATGTGGGGGGCCGATGGCGGGATGGAATTCCGGCTGTTGGTCCCCCTCCCGCTGTCGTACGGTTTCTGCAGATG
>NZ_JBSGZO010000367.1:0-8712 GCF_053611045.1 Streptomyces sp. NPDC054841
CCTCCGCCCAGCGTTCGAGGAGCGCCTCGGCGCCCGCGTACGCCTCCAGGCAGCCCTGGGCGCCACAGCGGCAGCGGCGGCCCCGGACCCGTACGGTCAGATGGCCCCATTCGACGGCCCGGCCGGGGCGCATGTCGTCGGTGACGACACAGGCGCCGACGCCCGAACCGAAGAGCACCACCACGGCGTTGCGTGCACCGCGCCCCGCGCCGAACCACATCTCGGCCTGGCCGAGGGTCTTGGCGCCGTTGTCGATGTAGTACGGCACGGTTTCGGGCACCAGCCCGGACTCGCGCAGCAGGCGCTCCAGCGGTACGGCGTCCCAGCCGATGGTCTGGCCGTGCACCACAGCGCCGTCCTCCGGGGTGCGCGCCACGATGCCCGGTACGCCGATGCCGACGCCGAGCAGCCGCTCGGGCGGGACGCCCGCGGTGTCCAGGACTTCGGCGATGCCGTCGCGCAGGTGGCCGACGACGACACCGACTTCGTAGCGGTCGTGCCGGTGCGGGCCGTCGACCGCCAGCGGCCTTTCCGTGCGCGCGAGTTCGGTCAGGGAGAGGTCGAAGAGTTCGATCCTGACCCGGGTCTCGCCGACGTCGACGCCGATCATGCAGCCGCTGCCCGGTCTGATACGCAGGAGGGTGCGGGGGCGTCCGCCCGCGGAGTCGACGCTGCCGGCCTCCTCCACCAGGCCCTCGGCGAACAGTTCGGCGACCACGTTGCTGATCGACCCCGAGCTCAGCCCGGTGGCCGGACCGAGCGAGAAACGGCTCAGCGGTCCGTCGAAGTACAAGCACTGCAGAACGGCGGCGCGGTTCTCGCGCCGCAGGTCACGCACAGTGCGGCCGTTGCGCACGGTCACTTGGGCCCCCTCGTCGAAGTCCTGACCGAAACATACCTCTGTCGCGACCCTTGACGCGACCTTCTCTTGAGGTTTAACTCACATCCTAAATTAAGCCAGGGGGGCATTCAGGGGCTGAACGTGGAACGCTTCGCCGGCCCTCCTCCCTCCACGGCTTCCGTCACTCCCGAAAGGGTCCTCTGGAGCCATGCGCAGAATCAGAGCCGCAGCCACCGGCGCCGTCACCCTCTCCCTCGCTCTCACCGTGGCTGCCTGTGGTGACGGCTCCACGACCGGCGGATCCGGATCCAACGAACGACCGGGGACCCTCACCTACTGGGCCTCCAACCAGGGCGCCAGCCTGGAGGTGGACAAGCAGGTGCTCCAGCCAGAGCTCGACAAGTTCGAGAAGCAGACGGGCATCAAGGTCAAGCTGGAGGTCGTGCCCTGGCCGGACCTGCTCAACCGCATCCTCACCGCGACCACCTCCGGCCAGGGCCCCGACGTCCTCAACATCGGCAACACCTGGAGCGCCTCCCTCCAGGCCGGCGGCGCCCTGGTGCCCTGGGACACGAAGAACTTCGAGAAGATCGGCGGCAAGGACCGATTCGTCGATTCCGCCCTCGGCTCCACCGGCGCCCAGGGGCAGGACCCGGCCGCAGTCCCGCTCTACTCCATGGGCTACGCGCTCTACTACAACAAGAAGATGTTCAAGGACGCCGGCATCGAGAAGCCGCCGGCCACCTGGGACGAGCTGGTCGCGACCGGCAAGAAGCTGACCAAGGACGGCAAGGCGGCGATCGGCGTCGAGGGCGCCAACCTCGCCAACAACATCCACCAGGTCTTCGTCCTCGGCAAGCAGCAAGGCGCCGACTTCTTCACCCCCGACGGCAAGCCCGACTTCACCTCGGAGGGCGCCGTCGCGGCCGTCAAGCAGTACGTCGACCTCATGGCCGAACACAAGATCGTCGCCCCGGGCAACGCCGAGTACGCCCAGAACCAGTCCCTGAGCGACTTCGCCAAGGACAAGACCGCGATGGTCCTCTGGCAGACCGCCTCCGCCACCTTCAAGGCACAGGGCATGAGCGACGACGAATGGGGCGTCGCCCCCGCCCCCGTCCAGTCCGGCGCCCCCGGCCAGGGCACCGCCGTCAACTCCATGGTCGCCGGCATCAACCTGAGCGTCTTCAAGAACACCAAGAACATCGACGGCGCCATGAAGTTCGTGAAGTTCATGACCAGCGACGCGGAGCAGAAGATCCTCAACCAGGCCTACGGCTCCATCCCGCCCGTCAAGACCGCGCAGCAGGACCCCGCGTTCGGCACCCCCGCGATCGCCGTCCTCAAGAACACCCTCGCCACCAGCGCCGCAGCACTGCCGCAGGTCCCCGAGGAGTCGCAGTTCGAGACCGTCGTCGGTACCGCGGTCAAGGAGCTCTTCGCCGACGCCGCCGCCGGGCGTCCGGTGACCACCGCCTCGGTCAAGGCCAAGCTCGACAAAGCCCAGCAGCAGATGCCCAAGAAGTGAACACGGGCGCCACCATGACCACCACCGCCCTCGACAAGGCCGGCGAACGGACCGTACGGCGACACGTCCCGGGGACGGCGCGTGACCCACGCCGCCCCGGGCGGCTTCGCCGCGTCACGCTGCCGTATCTGCTGCTGCTCCCCGCCCTGGTCCTGGAACTGCTCGTCCACCTGGTGCCGATGGTGATCGGCATCGTCATGAGCTTCAAGGAGCTCACCCAGTTCTCCATCCGCGACTGGGGCACCGCCCCCTGGGCCGGCCTAAACAACTACACGCTCTCGGTCGACTTCGACGCCCCCGTGGGCCAGGCGCTGCTGAAGTCGTTCTCCATCACCTGCCTGTTCACCCTGCTCTCCGTCGGCCTGTGCTGGCTGATCGGCACCGCCGCCGCGATCTTCATGCAGGAGACGTTCCGCGGCAGGGGCTTCCTCCGCGCGCTCTTCCTCGTCCCGTACGCGCTGCCCGTCTACGCCGCCGTCATCACCTGGGCGTTCATGTTCCAGCGGGACAACGGCCTGATCAACCACGTCCTGCACGACCAGCTCGGCATCGGTGACAGCCCCGCCTTCTGGCTCATCGGGGACAACAGTTTCTGGGCGCTGCTCATCGTCTCGGTGTGGAAAGGCTGGCCCTTCGCCTTCCTCATCATCATGGCCGGGCTGCAGAACATCCCCCGCGAGTTGTACGAGGCCGCAGCCCTCGACGGGGCCGGCGTCCGGCAGCAGATCCGCCGCATCACCCTGCCGTCGCTGCGCCCGGTCAACCAGGTCCTCCTCCTGGTGCTGTTCCTGTGGACGTTCAACGACTTCAACACACCGTTCGTGCTCTTCGGCAAGGCGGCGCCGGAAGCGGCCGACCTCATCTCCCTCCACATCTACCAGTCGTCGTTCCAGACCTGGAACTTCGGAACGGGATCGGCGATGTCGGTCCTGCTGGTCCTGTTCCTGCTGGTCGTGACCGGGATCCACCTCCTCGTCACCTCCCGCGGAAGGAAGGCCACCGATGCCTAGGCACTCCCCGCGGCCGCGGCCCCGCTCGCCCATGGCCGTCCCGCGGTCCTTCCTCTGGAGCCGGCGGATCTTCCTCACGCTGCTCACGGGCTTCGTCCTGCTGCCGGTGTTCGTGATGGTCTCCAGCTCGCTCAAGCCGCTGCAGGACGTGTCGGGGAAGTTCCAGTGGATCCCCTCGGGCCTGACCGTGCGCCCGTACGTCGACATCTGGCAAACCGTCCCGCTCGCCGACTACTTCACCAACTCCCTGATCGTGGCGGGCGCGGCGACCGTCTGCTCCGTCGTCATCGCGGTGTTCGCGGCCTACGCCGTCAGCCGCCACAGCTTCCGCGGCAAACGCGTATTCACCGTGACCGTGCTGTCGACGCAGATGTTCCCCGGCATTCTCTTCCTGCTGCCGCTGTTCCTCATCTACGTCAACATCGGCAACACCACCGGCATCGCGCTCTTCGGCTCGCGCGGCGGTCTCATCCTCACCTACCTGACCTTCTCCCTGCCGTTCTCGATATGGATGCTCATCGGCTACTTCGACTCGGTCCCCCGGGACCTCGACGAAGCGGCCGAGGTCGACGGCTGCGGGCCGCTGGGAGCGCTCTTCCGGGTCGTCGTACCGGCTGCGGTCCCCGGCATCGTCGCCGTCGCCGTGTACGCGTTCATGACCGCGTGGGGCGAGGTTCTGTTCGCCTCCGTCATGACCAACGACACCACCCGCACCCTCGCGGTCGGCCTCCAGGGCTACTCCACCCAGAACGACGTCTACTGGAACCAGATCATGGCCGCCTCCCTCGTCGTGAGCGTGCCCGTCGTCGCCGGATTCCTGCTCCTCCAGCGCTATCTCGTCACCGGGCTGACCGCCGGCGCGGTCAAGTGACTCCCTTTCCCATGCTCGTTTCCGAGAGGTCCTCCGTGTCCGAACCGACCGACTCCGCACCGACTGACCACGCACCGGCTGACTCCGCATCGACCAGCGCCGAAGCGATAGACCTCGCCGCCTTTCCCCACGACTTCGCCTGGGGCACGGCCACATCCGCCTACCAGATCGAAGGAGCCGTCACGGAGGACGGCCGGGCCCCCTCCATCTGGGACACGTTCTCCCACACCCCCGGAAAGACCGACAACGACGACCACGGCGACGAAGCCTGCGACCATTACCACCGGTGGCCCGAGGACATCTCGCTGATGAAGCGGCTGGGCACCAACGCCTACCGCCTTTCCGTCGCCTGGCCCCGCGTCGTGCCGGGCGGCGACGGGCCGGTCAACGCCCGCGGCCTCGACTTCTACGACCGTCTGGTGGACGGCCTGCTCCAGGCGGGGATCACACCGAGCGTGACCCTGTACCACTGGGACCTTCCCCAGGCTCTCCAGGACCGGGGCGGCTGGACGGAACGCGACACCGCCGAGCAGCTCGCCGCCTACGCCTCGGTCGTGGCCGAACGCCTCGGCGACCGGGTCACCCAGTGGGCCACCCTCAACGAGCCCCTGTGCTCCGGATGGATCGGCCACCTCGAGGGCCGGATGGCCCCCGGCCTGACCGACCTGACGGCCGCAGTGCGCGCCTCGTACCATCTGCTGCTCAGCCACGGGCTCGCCACTCGGGCCGTTCGCGCGGCAGCGCCCGGCGCGCAGGTCGGTCTCGTGACCAACCACTCCACCGTCGAGGCGGCTTCCACCCGTCCCGAGGACATCGCGGCGGCCGCCCGCATGGACGGCCACACCAACCGCTGGTGGCTCGACCCCGTGTACGGCCGTGGATTCCCCGCCGACATGCGCGAGCTCTACGGGGTCGAACTGCCCGAGCGACCGGGCGACATGGAGACGATCGCGGCCCCGCTCGACTGGCACGGTGTCAACTACTACTTCCCGGTCACCGTCGCCGACGACCCCGACGGGCCCGTCCCGTACGCGCGGGAGGTCCGCCTGCCCGACGTCCCGCGCACCGGCATGGACTGGCAGATCGACGCCGGCGGACTGGAGACACTGCTCATGCGCCTCACCGACGACTACGGCGTGAACCGGCTCCACGTCACCGAGAACGGCTCGGCCTTCCCGGACACCGTCGGCCCGGACGGCGCCGTTGACGACCCCGAGCGAACCCGCTACCTGGAACAGCACCTGGCGGCCTGCGCCCGTGCCATCCGCAAGGGGGCCCCACTGGCCGGCTACTACGCCTGGTCACTGCTCGACAACTTCGAATGGGCCTACGGCTACGACAAACGCTTCGGCCTCGTCCACGTCGACTACCCGAGCCAGCGGCGCACCATCAAGACGAGCGGACACCGCTACAAGGAGATCATCCGAAGCCACCGGCAGCACGCCGTCACCGACTGATCCGCGCGCAGAGCCCGAAGTCTCCTGCCCCGCACACCACGTCCACCGAAGGAGCCGTCATGCCACGTCCTCGCCTCCGCAGCAGATCGAGTACGGCGGTGATCGCAGCCACCGCCGTACTCGTCGGCCTGGTCTCCGGCGCCCTGCCCAGTGCCAGTGCCGCCGACGAGCCCGCCCCCGTGCCCGTCGACCGGTTCGAGGGGGAGGTCCCGTTCGCGAACCCGCCGGCCGAGGGCCTCTTCTCCTGGGGCAGCGACGCCGACGACCAGCCGAAACTCGCGATCAAGGAGCGCGCCGACGCCCCGGAGGGCGCCAAGGTCCTCGAAGGGGCCTACGACATCAGCGGCTGGGGCGGGTTCACACACGACTTCGCCTTCGACCGGCCCGCGCACAACTGGACGGCCCACAAGGGCATCCGATTCTGGTGGTACGGGCAGAACACCGCGCCCCTGCCACCCGGATCCGGCAAGAGGATCAACTTCGAGCTCAAGGACGGCGGCGCCAACGGCGAGGCCTCCGAGCTGTGGACCACGTCCTTCACCGACGACTGGGAGGGCTGGCACCTCGTCGAGATCCCCTTCTCCGACTTCGTCTACCGCGCCGATTACCAGCCGGTCGGCGGCATCGACCGGATCCTCGGCCTCAACGAGATGTGGGGCTACGCGCTCACCCTCCCGCCGGGCGCGCCCGGGAAGTTCGCCATGGACGGCGTCGAGCTGTACGGCAAGGCCGACCCGGCCGTGAACACCAAGGTCATCACGGACAGCGCCGTGTACCCGGTCCCCGAGGGCGCAGCCGCCCAGGTGAAGCTCTCCGTCGCCACGACGGGTTCCGGTCCGATCGACACGCCGGTCACCGTGGAGTACACCACCGGGGGCGGCAGCGCCGAGTCCGGCAAGGACTACACGCCGGTCAACGGCAGCGTCACCTTCCCGGCGGGCACGGCTTCCGGCGAGAGCCGCACGATCGCCGTCCCCACCAAGAAGGACGGCACCGCCGAGTCCGCGGAGACCATCCCGCTCACGCTGACCGTCACCGGCGCCAAGGCGCCCGCCGAAACCCCGCAGGTGGTCGTGAACGCCCACGACCTGCCGTACCTCGACAAGAGGCTCCCGGTGAAGAAGCGCGTCGCCGATCTGCTGTCGAGGATGTCCCTCGCGGAGAAGGCCGGCCAGATGACGCAGGCCGAGCGCAACGCGCTGAAGTCGCAGGGCGACATCGCCTCCTACGGCCTCGGCTCGCTGCTCTCCGGCGGCGGCTCGGTGCCGGCTCCCAACGCACCCGAGGCGTGGGCGAAGATGGTCGACTCCTACCAGCTGCGCGCGCAGGCGACCCGCTTCCAGGTCCCGCTGATATACGGCGTGGACGCGGTGCACGGCCACAACAACGTCATCGGGTCGACGATCATGCCGCACAACATCGGCATCGGCGCCGGCCGTGACCCGAAGGTCGCGGAGAAGACCGGCGCGGTCACCGCGAAGGAGGTGCGCGCCACCGGCATCCCGTGGGACTTCGCCCCGTGCCTGTGTGTGACCCGCGACGAGCGCTGGGGCCGTTCCTACGAGGCGTTCGGTGAGGACCCGGCGTTGGTCACCGCGATGGAGACGGTGATCAACGGGATGCAGGGCGCGCGCAACGGCAAGGACCTCGACCGCAACGACAAGGTGCTCACCAGCGCCAAGCACTTCGTCGGCGACGGCGGCACCGAGTTCGGCTCGTCGGCCACCGGCTCGTACACGATCGACCAGGGCGTCACCAAGGTCACCCGCGAGGAGCTGGAGGCGGTGCACCTCGCCCCGTTCGCGGAGGCGGTCAGGCGTGGCGCGGGCACGGTCATGCCCTCGTACTCCTCGCTGGACATCCTGGGCGACGACCAGGGCCCGGTGAAGATGCACGCCAACGCCGAGATGATCAGCAGGGTCCTCAAGGACCGGATGGGCTTCGACGGCTTCGTGATCAGCGACTGGCAGGCCATCGACCAGATCCCCGGCGACTACCCGAGCGACGTGCGCACCTCGGTCAACGCCGGCCTCGACATGATCATGGTGCCGACCAACTACCAGGGCTTCACCAGGACCCTCGAGGACGAGGTGGCGGCCGGGCGGATCAGCGAGGCCCGGATCGACGACGCGGTGTCCCGGATCCTGACGCAGAAGTTCACGCTGGGGCTGTTCGAGAAGCCGTACGCCGACACCGGCAACCTCGACGAGGTCGGCTCCGCCGAGCACCGCGCCGTGGCCCGCGAGGCCGTCGCCAAGTCCCAGGTGCTGCTGAAGAACGACGGGGCCGTGCTGCCTCTGAAGCCGTCGCAGAAGGTGTACGTCGCCGGATCCAACGCCGATGACCTCGGCAATCAGGCGGGCGGCTGGACGATCAGCTGGCAGGGCTCCTCGGGCGGCATCACCACCGGCACCACGATCCTCGAGGGCATGAGGAAGGCCGCGCCGGACGCGGAGATCTCGTACTCCAAGGACGCCTCTGCCGCCACCGAGGGCTACGACGCCGGTGTGGTCGTCGTCGGCGAGACCCCGTACGCCGAGGGCTTCGGCGATGTCGGCAACGGCAACGACCTGGAGCTGACCGCCGCCGACAAGGCAGCTGTCGACAAGGTCTGCGCCGCGCTGAAGTGCGCGGTCCTGGTGGTCTCGGGCCGCCCGCAGCTCGTCGGCGACCGGCTCGGCGGCATCGACGCGCTCGTCGCGTCGTGGCTCCCCGGCACCGAGGGCGACGGCGTCGCCGACGTCCTGTACGGCAAGCGCCCCTTCACCGGACAGCTCCCGGTCACATGGCCGAAGTCGGAGGCGCAGCTGCCGGTCAACGTCGGCGACGCGGCGTACGACCCGCTGTTCCCGTACGGCTGGGGCCTGACCACGCTCGACAGGAAGCCCGCCGGAGGGGAATCCGCCCTGAAGGCCATAGGCATCGCGGCGAAGGTCCTGCAGGCAGCCGGCCACGGTGACTCCGAGCAGGGCAGGGAACTGGTCGGCAAGGCACGGCTGATCGTC
>NZ_JBSGZO010000368.1:0-8685 GCF_053611045.1 Streptomyces sp. NPDC054841
GCGTGCGGTGCGCACGCCGTGTCGCGGCTGTCGAGCGTGCCGCTCACCAGATACGCCTCGACCTTGCCGTTGATACAGGGACTCACCAGGCCGGTGATGCCGTGCGAGCCGGCGTTCTTCTCGGTGACCAGGCGCGAGCCCTTCAACCGCTTGTGGAGTTCACGAGCGCCCTCGTAGGGGGTGGCCGCGTCGCGCTCGGCCTGCACCAGCAGCACCGGCGGCAGACCCTTGCCCGTGCGGATCTCCAGCGGCTGCTGACGCTTGGTCGGCCAGGTGGCGCACGGCAGGTTCAGCCAGGCGTTCGACCAGGTGAAGAAGGGGTACCTCGCGTGCAGCCGGGAGTTGTCACGGTCCCAGGTCTCCCAGTCGGTCGGCCAGGGAGCGTCCGTGCACTCGACCGCCGTGTAGACGGCGGTGCCGTTCTCGGCGGCGGCGTTGCCCGCGGTGTCCTCCGGATGCGGGCCCGCGGCGTCGACGAGCGGCTTCGGGTCACCGGCCACGTACTTGCTCCAGACCCGGGCGACGGGCGCCCACTGGCTGTCGTAGTACGGGGCGGCCTGGAAGTAGTTCACCAGCTCGGCCGGGCCGACGAGCCCGCCGATCGGGTTCTTCTTGGCGGTTTCGCGCAGCGTCTGCCACTGCCGGCGGACCTTCTCCTCGGTGTCGCCGAGGTGGAAGGAAGCGTCGTTGGCGGCGACCCACTTCATCCAGTCGGTCAGCCGGCGCTCGAAGGCGATGTCCTGGGTGAGGTTGACGTTGTACCAGATCATGTCGGTCCGCGGGTTCACGACGCTGTCCATGACCATGCGGCGGACATGGGACGGGAAGAGCGTCGCGTAGACCGCGCCCAGATAGGTGCCGTAGGAGACACCGAGGAAGTTGAGCTGCTTCTCGCCGAGCGCGGCCCTGATGACGTCCAGGTCGCGAGCGGTGTTGAGAGTGGTCATGTGCGGCAGGAGGTCGCCGCTGCGCTCGGCGCAGCCCTGCGCGTACTCGGCGGCGAGCTTGCGCTGGGCGCGCTTGTCGGCCTCTGAGTCGGGGACCGGGTCGGGTTTGGGCCCCTTGATGAACTCCTGTGGGTCGGCGCAGGAGATGGCCGCCGAGTGGCCGACGCCGCGCGGGTCGAAGCCCACGAAGTCGTAGGCCTTGGCGGCCTTGGCCCAGATGGGGCTGTTGGTGACGGTTCGGCGCGGGAAGCGCAGTCCCGAGGCGCCGGGCCCGCCCGGGTTGTAGAGGAGCGCGCCCTGGCGCTCCTCCTGGGTGCCGGTGTTGCCGATGCGGTCGACGGCGATGCGTATCTGCCTGCCGTCCGGGCGCGTGTAGTCGAGCGGGACGCTCACCCAGCCGCACTGGATGGGCTTCTCCAGGCCCCAGTCGGCCGGGCAGTCGGCCCAGGCGATGCCTTGGTGCGCCGCGCGCTCGGCGGCCACCTTCACTCCGGACGCCTCGACGCTCTGCTCGGGCCTGCCGTCGGCGGTCGCTGTCGGTGCGGTGATCGCGCCGGTCATGAGTGTGCCCGCGATCAGAGTGCCGACGGAGCCGAGCGCCGCTGTGCGTTTCACGTGGTGCCTCCCCCTGGTGATGCGCCGCTCCCCACAGCAGCGCGGTCATGGTCTGATAGGGGGGATCCTTACGTCTGTGCGACGCAGGGCGATAGACCGAACTGGTCTTTCTTTGCCTAAGCGATAGCCGGTGCGCGGTGTCACCGGGTGGGACTGCGTCAGTCGTCGAGTGCCTCACGCCGGGCCGCGTCGAGCAGGCGGCGAAGCCGCAGTGCGTCCGGGGCGATCGCGGTGACCAGCACGGCCGGGCCGGCGAGCGGGGTGAGGACACAGGTGTCGCCGAGCTGCCGCGGCTCGGCGGGCTTCTCCTCGAAGTCCGGGTCCACAACCAGGAGTTGGCCGACCGCGCGGTGTCCGGCGAGTACCGCTCCCCCGTCCCAGCCATCGGGTGCGCCGGGTCCGTACGCGAGTTCCTGGTCCAGGAGGGGGCGGCCCGCGCGGCGGACGGTGAGGCGAGTGGTGAGGGTGCCGGGGTCCTCGCCGTGCCGGCCGAGGATCTGTTCCTCGCGCAGCACCAGTCGTGCCGTGGCCGCGAGTTCGACGCGTGTGTGCATTCGCAAGTTGCTGCCGCGGGCGGAGATGAGCTGCTCGGGCAGCCAGCGCAGCTCCGCGTCCTCCCGCACGTTCAGCGCGATGTCGTACGTGGCTTCTTCCGGGGTGCGGCCGGGCAGGGCGACGGTCGCCGCGGCGGAGTCGATGTGCAGCCGGGCGCCGTCGTGGACGTCCGCCTCGACGGCCAGCCGGTCCCCGCCGAGCGGCGCGCTCATCGCACCGACGACGGTGACGCGGGCGTACGGTCCGGCGGCGCGCGTGCGGCGCAGCGCGAGCGGCCCGGCGCTCTCCAGGACGGGAAGTCCACCGTCGCGGGTGGCGACGATACGGGCGGTGGCTCGGACGCTCATGCGGCGGTCACGCGGCGGCCCAGGCGGTGAGCTGCGCGCGTACCCAGTCGGCGACGGGCCGGACGCCGTCCCCGCCGGTCAGCGAGGTGAAGGCGACGGGAAGTTCACCGCGCTGCTCCTTGGCGTCACGCGCCATGCGCTGCAGGTCGGAGCCGACGTACGGGGCGAGGTCGGTCTTGTTGACGACGAGGAGGTCGGCGGTGGTGACGCCGGGGCCGCCCTTGCGGGGGATGTCGTCGCCGCCCGCCACGTCGATGACGAAGATCTGTGCGTCGACGAGGCCCTTGGAGAAGGTGGCGGTGAGATTGTCGCCGCCTGATTCGACGAGGATCAGATCGAGCGGTCCGACCGATTCCTCCAGGTCTTCGACGGCTTCGAGATTGGCGGAGATGTCGTCGCGGATCGCCGTGTGCGGGCAGGCGCCGGTTTCGACGGCCTGGATGCGCTCGGGCGGAAGCACCGCGTTGCGCAGCAGGAACTCGGCGTCCTCGCGGGTGTAGATGTCGTTGGTGACGACGGCGATGGACAGCTGGTCGCGCAGGGCGCGGCAGAGGGCGGCGACGGTCGCGGTCTTGCCGGAGCCGACGGGGCCGCCGAGGCCGATGCGCAGGGCACGCCGGGTGCCGTCGGAGCGGTTGGCGTCGGCGCTGACGGCCTTGGCGGTGTCGTGGCTGTGGTCGAGATGCATGGTGCGGCTCCTTCTGGGTCCTACGAGGCGAAAAGGCGTACGGGCCAGGCCGCGTGCAGCTCGGCGGTGATGTCGAGCAGCGGGGCGGAGGCGGCGGGCAGGGCGTCGACGCCCAGCTCGGCCGCCTGCCGGGCCGCGGCCGTGGCGCGCTCGGCGACCCGGTCCATGGCGGGGGCGAGGCGGGCGAGGACGGCGGTGGCCTCGAAGGGGTCCAGGCTCAGCAGGCGTACCGCGGCGGTGGCCGGCCCGCTGACGGTCTCGTACGACGCGCAGTGCGCGGCGTCCTCGGGTCCGAGGCCGGCGGCGCGCGCCGCGAGCCCGAGCACGATGGGCTGGTGCGCGCCCCTGGGCAATGCCTGGGCCAGTGCGTCGAGTTCGGCTGACGGCCAGGTGGCGCGGGCGGCGCGCATCAGCTGCCGGCCGAGTTTGCGGGCCGTGGTGCGCAGGGCGGGTGACGGGGTGCGGGCGTCGGCGGCCGCGTCGAGCTCGAGCGGGTCGAGGCCGAGCGCCGCCGCGGCGGCAAGCCCGGCGGCCGTCAGCCCGGCGGTGTGCAGCCGCCCGCGGCAGAAGCCCGCCAGTCCTGCGGCGTCCCGGATCCGCCCCGCCTTGACGGCCGCCTCGGCCCCACCGGAGTGGGCATGCCCCCCGGCGGGAAACCGTCCATCGGCGAGTACGAGCAACGCGGCCCGCGACGATGCGCCGGCCGGCCGGCCGGCGTCGTCCGGCGACCCTGCCCGCCGTGATTCCGCCGATACGGGCACGGGGCAGGCTGCGGGCGGCGGCACCACTGGGCGGTCCCGTTCCGCGGCCACCGTGGACGGCCCTGCCTGCCCGGCCCTGGCTCCTTCCGGCCCGGCAGGCACACCCGCCCGGCGCAGCCCGTCACCGGCCCCAACCGGCGAACCGGAACTCTGACCGGGGACGATGCCGCTGTCCGCCGTGGCGGGCGCCGGGCATGACGCAGCACCGGCCGCGGTGCGGCCGGAACCGTCGGCCGGCCCGTCCACCGGCGCGTGTGTGAAGTCGTTCATCGTCAGAACAGGAAGTACCGCTGCGCCATGGGCAGTTCCTTGGCGGGGGCCGGTTCGACCGCGTCGCCGTCGATCGTCACCGTGAACGTGTCGGCGTCGACCTCGACCCGCGGCAGCGCGTCGTTCTCCCGCATGTCCGCCTTGGTGACGCGCCTCGTGCTGCGGATCGGGACGAAGCGCTTGCCCAGGCCCAGGCGTTCGGGCAGCCGGTCCTCGATCGCCGCTTCCGAGACGAAGTTGAACGAGCCCGCCGCCGGGGCCCTCCCGAGCGCGCCGAACATTGGCCGGGGCAGCACGGGCTGTGGTGTGGGGATGGAGGCGTTGGCGTCACCCATCTGTGCGTACGCGATCTGGCCGCCCTTGATGACGAGCTGCGGCTTGACGCCGAAGAACGCCGGCTCCCACAGCACCAGATCGGCGAGCTTGCCCGGCTCCACCGAGCCGATCTCGTGGTCCAGGCCCTGGGCGACGGCCGGGTTGATCGTGTATTTGGCGACATAGCGACGTGCCCGCAGATTGTCCGCGCGGCCGTCGCCCGGCAGGGCTCCGCGACGCCGCTTCATGACGTGCGCCGTCTGCCATGTCCGCATGATCACCTCGCCGACGCGTCCCATGGCCTGGGAGTCCGAGGAGATGATGGAGATGGCACCGATGTCGTGCAGGACGTCCTCGGCCGCGATCGTGGACGGCCTGATCCGGGACTCGGCGAAGGCCAGGTCCTCGGGCACGGCCGGGTTGAGGTGGTGGCAGACCATCAGCATGTCGAGGTGTTCCTCGATGGTGTTGACGGTGTGCGGCCGGGTCGGATTCGTGGAGCTGGGCAGGACGTACGGCTCCGAGACCACGGTGATGATGTCCGGTGCGTGCCCGCCGCCCGCACCCTCGGTGTGGTACGCGTGGACGGTGCGGCCGGCGATCGCGGCGAGCGTGTCCGCGACGAACCCGGCCTCGTTGAGCGTGTCCGTGTGGATGGCGAGCTGCGCGCCGGTCTCCTCGCACACGCCCAGGCAGGCGTCGATGACGGCAGGCGTCGCACCCCAGTCCTCGTGGATCTTGAATCCGAGCGCTCCGCCGCGCAGCTGGGAGTACATCCCCTCCCGGGACGTCGTGTTGCCCTTGCCGAGCAGCCCGATGTTGACGGGGAACGACTCCAGCGCCTCGAACATCCGGGCAAGATGCCAGGGACCGGGGGTGATCGTGGTCGCCTTGGTGCCCTCGGCCGGGCCGGTGCCGCCGCCGACGAGCGTGGTGATGCCGGACGCCAGTGCCTGGTCGACGATGGTCGGCGCGATGAAGTGGACGTGGGCGTCGATGGCGCCCGCGGTGATGATTTTGCCGTTGCCCGCGATGACTTCGGTCTCGGGGCCGATGACCAGGTCCGGGTGGACACCATCCATCGTGTCGGGGTTGCCGGCCTTGCCGATGCCGGTGATCCGGCCGTCGCGGATGCCGATGTCGGCCTTGACGATCCCCCAGTGGTCGATGATCACCGCGCCGGTGATCACCGTGTCCGGGGCGCCCTCGGCACGGGTCGTACGGGACTGGCCCATCGACTCGCGGATCACCTTGCCGCCGCCGAACACGGCCTCGTCGCCCGCGAGTCCGGGCCCGCCCGAGCGGTCCTCCTCGATCTCGACGAGCAGATCGGTGTCGGCGAGCCGGATCCGGTCCCCGGTGGTGGGTCCGAAGAGGTCGGCGTAGACAGCACGTGTCAACTCAGACATCGGTTCCTCCGTTCTCCCCCAGAGCTGCCGCCTGGGTGGGGATCCCTCCACGCCCGCAGGGCGTAGGGGGATTGCCCCCTTCTCCGCCCGCTCGGCGCAGAAGAGAGGTTTTCGCTGCCGTCCGCGGCCCGGCGGCCTCGCGTGCGTCGCTCACATCGAGAGCACCTCCGGTCTCGCCCCGCAGGCCCGCGACGATGCGAAGCCCTCCGAGAGGTACGACTTCGACGTCGACCGGGATGCCGGGCTCGAAGCGCACGGCGGTGCCGGCCGCGATGTTCAGCCGCCGGCCGCGGGCCGCGGCGCGATCGAAGTCGAGCCCGGGGTTGGCCTCGGCGAAGTGGTAGTGGGAGCCGACCTGGACGGGCCGGTCGGCGGCGTTGAGCACGGTCAGACGTGTGACGTCGCGGCCCTCGTTCAGCTTGACGGGCCCGTCCGCGTACAGGATCTCGCCGGGAATCATCGGCGGCGCTCCCCCGTCAGACGATCGGATCGTGGACGGTGACGAGCTTGGTGCCGTCCGGGAACGTCGCCTCGACCTGGACGTCGTGGATCAT
This sequence comes from Streptomyces sp. NPDC054841, assembly GCF_053611045.1. Taxonomy (NCBI): domain Bacteria; kingdom Bacillati; phylum Actinomycetota; class Actinomycetes; order Kitasatosporales; family Streptomycetaceae; genus Streptomyces; species Streptomyces sp. NPDC054841. The sequence continues at coordinate 6,462 of NZ_JBSGZO010000368.1, forward strand.
TTCGGGGATGCCTGTCATGACGTCGTCGCGGGTGAGCACTTTCCGTCCGGAGGCCATGAGTTCGGCGACGGTGTGCCCGTCGCGTGCTCCCTCCAGGATGTGCGTGGTGATGAGGGCGACCGCCTCGGGGTGGTTGAGCTTCACCCCGCGGGCTCGGCGCTTCTCCGCGACATCGGCGGCGACATGGATGAGCAGCCGTTCCTGCTCGTGTGGGGTCAGTTGCACGCTTCCACCTCACAGTCGTCCTGCCCGGCCGGACCGGGCGCAGCGGGACGTAGCCAGTGTCAGCACTCCGCTGACACTCCACGGGCGTGCCGCTGCCAAGGTTTGAACGTTAGGGCGGAAGTTTTTCCGGCGCGTTAACTGACCTTTGGTAGTTGCATGGACATCAGTCCGCGCAACCCGTCCTGCAGCAGCTCGACGGTGACATCCCCGAAGAGCGCCTGCTGGGCGATGAACCCCTGGGCCGTGGCGATCAGCGTGCGCGCGACATGGTCGGCCGGCACATCGGCGTGCAGGATCCCGTTGTCCCGGTAGGCGTCGACGAGCTTCGCCCAGGCCCGGCGCATGGCGTCGTAGCCGTCGTTCAGGATCGCGGCGAGATGCTCGTTGCGCAGGGTCTCGGTCCAGACCTGCACGATGAGACGGCCGAAGGCCTGCTGGTCACCGCCGGGCACCTGTCCCTCCAGGAACGTCCCGAGGACCCGCCCGAGCAGGATGTCCGGGGTGGGCGGCGGGGTCGTACGGGCCGCCTCTTCGAAGGCCGCCCGGATTCCGGCGAACGCCTCCTCGGCGATGGCGGAGATCAGCTCGTCCTTGCCCCGGAAGTAGCGGTAGACGGCGCCGGCCGAGAGGCCCACCTCGCTGAGGATGTCCTGCATCGACGTGGCGTGGAAGCCGTTGCGGGCGAAGCAGCGGGCGGCGCCGTCGAGGATCTGACGGCGCCGGGCGTCGAGGTGTTCCTGGGATACGCGAGCCATGCGCCAAATCTAAAACGAACATTCATTCTTGACAACTGGACACCTCGCCGAGACAGTGGGGCTCGACAAAAACGAACGATCCTTCTCTTTGGATCGACCCGAATCGAGGAGGCTGCCATGCCCACTGCACCGGCCGCACCGGCCCGCCGCATGATCGCGGTGATGATCCTGGTCCCGGTCGTCGTCGCCCTGGCGCTCTGGGCCTTCGCCTGGCCCGCCGCCCGCATCGCACCGCGCGACCTGCCGGTCGGCGTGGCCGGCCCGGCCACCGCGACGGCACAGCTGGAGCAGCGTTTCGCGCAGCACGAGGGGGCCTTCGACGTGCACCGCTACGCCGACGAGGCAGCGGCCCGGGACGCGATCGAGGACCGGGCCGTATACGGAGCCCTGGTCGTGACACCACAGGGCCCGAAGGTGCTCACGGCGTCCGCCGCGAGCCCGGTGGTCGCCCAGCTCCTCAAGGAGTCCGCAACGGCCGGCGCTCCGTCCGGCGCCCAGGTGCGGTCCGAGGATGTCGTCGCGGCCCCTGCCGGCGACCCGAGGGGCAGCGCACTGGCCTCCAGTATCCTGCCGCTCGCACTGGCGGGAACGGCGGCCGGGGGCGCCGTCACCGCGCTGGGTCTGCGCGGGGCGAGAGCCGCGACCGCACTGGTGGGCGCGTCGATCCTGGTGGGCATCGCCGCGACGGCGCTCGCGGACAGCTGGCTCGGCGTGCTCACAGGAGACTGGTGGGCCCAGGCGGGGGCGTTCGCCCTGACCGCACTGGCCATCGGTGGCGCTGTCGCGGGGCCGGCCGCGCTGATCGGAACCGCCGGGATCGGGCTGGGCGCACTGCTGGTCGTCCTCATCGGCAACGCGTTCTCGGGCGTGGCCAGTGCGCCGGAGCTGCTGCCCGAACCGGCAGGGCTGATAGGCCAGTGGCTGCCTCCGGGCGCGGGCGGTTCACTGCTGCGGTCGGTGGCCTACTTCGACGGCAGCGCGGCAGGCGGGCCCGCGCTGACGCTGGCACTGTGGGCAGTGCTGGGCCTGACCGCGGTGCTGATCGGCGGGCGGCCGGGCAGGCCGGCGAGCGCGACCACCACCCGGTCCGCCCCCGCCGAACCGGCCCCGGTCGGCTGATCCGTCGGGGCCCCCGGCTGCCCCGGCCTCGCGAGAGACCACCTCGCGAGCAACCGCCTCGGGGGCGAGCCTCCCGAACGACCGCGCGTCCCCGCTGTAGCGGACGGGGGCGCGCGGTCTTGTCA
>NZ_JBSGZO010000369.1:0-8668 GCF_053611045.1 Streptomyces sp. NPDC054841
CCGCCCGGGAGCTCGTCGCCGGGCTCGCGCGGGGTCTCGTGCCGGAGCCGGCCCTCGCGGGGGTTCCCGGGGTGGCGCTGCGCGGCAGGACCGCCGGGCCCCTGCGGCCGCCCGCCGCGCGCGGAGGCGGCGGGCGTACGGCCGGACCGCCCCGGCCGCCCCTGGGGAGCGGGATCCGGCGCGCCTACGAGCAGGCGCGGCGGGCGTGGGACCGGCCGCTGACCGCGTACTACCTGATCCTCGGCGCCGGGCTGCTGATCACCGTGCTCGGGCTGGTGATGGTCTACTCCGCGTCGATGATCACCGCGCTGGAGCTGTCCCTGCCCGCCTCCTACTTCTTCCGGAAGCAGTTTCTCGCGGCGGTCATCGGCACCGGGCTGCTGCTCATCGCCTCCCGGATGCCGTCCAAGCTCCACCGGGCGTTCGCCTACCCGCTCCTCGTCGGCAGCACCTTCCTGATGGTGCTCGTGCAGATCCCCGGGATAGGGCACTCGGTCAACGGCAACCAGAACTGGATCTCCCTGGGCGGCCCCTTCCAGCTGCAGCCCAGTGAATTCGGCAAGCTCGCCCTCATCCTCTGGGGCGCCGACCTGCTCGCCCGCAAGCAGGACAAACGGCTGCTCACCCAGTGGAAGCACATGCTGGTGCCGCTGGTGCCGGTCGCCTTCATGATGCTCGGGCTGATCATGCTCGGCGGTGACATGGGCACGGCCATCATCCTGACCGCGATCCTCTTCGGGCTGCTCTGGCTGGCCGGCGCCCCCACCAGGCTCTTCGCCGGGGTGCTCGGCGTCGCCACGGTGATCGGCGCGATCCTGATCAAGACCAGTTCCAACCGGATGTCCCGGTTTCAGTGCATTGCTGCCACAGATCCGGGACCCGACGACAATTGCTGGCAGGCCGTGCACGGCATCTATGCTCTTGCCTCCGGCGGATGGTTCGGTTCCGGCATCGGAGCAAGTGTGGAAAAATGGGGCCAACTCCCAGAACCGCACACCGACTTCATCTTTGCCATCACGGGGGAGGAACTGGGGCTGGCAGGGACACTGTCGGTACTCGCCCTGTTCGCGGCTCTAGGCTATGCGGGTATCCGCGTGGCCGGACGCACGGAGGACCCCTTCGTGAGGTACGCCGCGGGAGGTGTGACCACCTGGATCACGGCCCAGGCCGTGGTCAACATCGGTGCGGTGCTCGGTCTGCTGCCGATCGCCGGTGTTCCCCTCCCGCTGTTCTCCTACGGGGGCTCGGCCCTGCTGCCGACCATGTTCGCCGTGGGACTGCTGATCGCGTTCGCGCGAGAGGATCCCGCAGCGAAGGCGGCCCTGGCCATGCGACAGCCCGGATTTGGTAAAAGGGCCGGGGTGAGATGGAAGACGATGAGGCGGCGCGTCAAGAAGCGTCCGTCCGGAGAGCGGTGAATTTCGGTGCATGTCGTACTCGCCGGTGGGGGGACCGCCGGCCACATCGAGCCCGCGCTCGCCCTCGCGGACGCCCTGCGCAGGCAGGATCCGACCGTGGGCATCACGGCCCTCGGCACGGAGCGTGGGCTCGAGACCAGGCTCGTCCCCGAGCGGGGCTACGAGCTGGCGCTCATCCCCGCCGTACCGCTGCCGCGCAAGCCCACACCCGAGCTGATCACCGTCCCCGGGCGGCTGCGCGGCACGATCAAGGCCGCCGAGCAGATCCTGGAGCGCACGAAGGCGGACGCCGTCGTGGGCTTCGGCGGCTATGTCGCGCTGCCCGGCTACCTCGCCGCCAAGCGCCTCGGCGTGCCGATCATCATCCACGAGGCCAACGCCCGGCCGGGCCTGGCCAACAAGATCGGCTCGCGGTACGCCGCGGCCGTCGCGGTCTCGACGCCCGACAGCAAGCTGCGCGGCGCCCGCTACATCGGCATCCCGCTGCGCCGCTCCATCGCCACCCTCGACCGGGCCCGGGTCAGGCCGGAGGCGCGCGCCGCGTTCGGTCTCGACCCCAATCTGCCGACGCTGCTGGTCTCCGGCGGCTCCCAGGGTGCCCGCCGCCTCAATGAGGTCATCCAGCAGGTCGCCCCGCTGCTGCAGCGCTCCGGCATCCAGATCCTGCACGCGGTCGGCCCGAAGAACGAACTGCCGCGCGTGGACAACATGCCCGGAATGCCGCCCTACATCCCGGTACCGTACGTGGACCGGATGGATCTCGCGTACGCCGCGGCCGACATGATGCTCTGCCGCGCGGGCGCCATGACCGTCGCCGAACTCTCCGCCGTCGGGCTGCCCGCCGCGTACGTACCGCTGCCGATCGGCAACGGCGAACAGCGGCTCAACGCCCAGCCGGTGGTGAAGGCCGGTGGCGGACTGCTGGTCGACGACGCCGAGCTGACCCCCGAGTGGGTTCAGGGTCAGGTGCTCCCCGTGCTCGCCGACCCGCACCGGCTGTACGAGATGTCCCGCGCCGCCGCCGAGTTCGGGCGCCGGGACGCAGACGATCTGCTTGTCGGAATGGTGTACGAGGCGATTGCCGCACGCCGACAGGCGTAGGGAAAGGCAGGGAGCATGGCCGGACCGACGACCGCCGACCGCGGCACCCGGAAGCCGAAGGGCCCGTCGTCGGCCGGCCAGGCTCGCGGAGGTTCCGCCCCCCGCCGTCGCAGGCTGCCCGCCCGTCGGTTTCTGCTGTTCGTCCTTGCCGCCCTCGTGCTCACCGCGGGCGGGGTCTGGCTGCTCTACGGCTCCTCGTGGCTCCGGGTCGAGCGGGTCGAAGTGTCCGGTACACAGGTTCTGACGCCCCGTGAGGTCGAGGAGGCGGCTGCCGCGCCGATCGGGGCGCCGCTGATTTCCGTCGATACGGACCGGATTGAGAACCGACTGCGCGACGAGCTGCCCCGTATCGACTCGGTCGACGTGGCCCGTTCGTGGCCGCACGGAATCGTCCTGAACGTGACGGAGCGAAAGCCTATGCTCCTCGTTGAAAAGGGCTCAAACTTCATCGAAGTGGACGCGGAAGGTGTCCGTTTTGCCACGGTGGACAAAGCGCCTAAAGGTGTTCCCTTGGTGAAATTGACGACGAATCAGTCGCCGAGCCTGCGCCGCTTCGGCGAGCAGCGGCTGCTGGCGGAGGCGGTCCGGGTCGTCCAGGAACTCCCCGCGCAGGCCGCGAAGGAGCTTCAGGGCGTCGAGGTCCGCTCGTACGACGCCATCACGCTGAAGTTGACCGGCGACCGCACCGTGATGTGGGGGAGCAGCGAGGACGGCGAGGCGAAGGCGCGAACGCTCACCGCCCTGATGAAGGCCGCTCCCCGTGAGGGGTACTTCGATGTGAGTGCCCCCACAGCCCCTGCCGTGTCGGCGAGTTGACGCACAAATGCGCAGGCCAGAACCCTGGTTGGTCAGCGCAACGGCTGATCACATAGGGTGAAAAGAAAAACGGGAGGTTCGGCGTGTTCGTTGAACGCGCGCCACTTGTCGACTTAGTGTCTCGTTCGAGAGAGTCCAGGAATCAGAGACACTGGTAACCCTAAACTTCAACGTTAGGGTTTGGGTCGGCGTTTCGGACCGTCCCATCGGCATCCGTCGTCGCGGCGCGGCCACCACCGCGAAGCGGCGACACGTAACTCGAGGCGAGAGGCCTTCGACGTGGCAGCACCGCAGAACTACCTCGCAGTCATCAAGGTCATCGGTGTCGGCGGCGGTGGTGTCAATGCCATCAACCGAATGATCGAGGTCGGTCTCAAGGGCGTCGAGTTCATCGCGATCAACACTGACGCGCAAGCCCTGTTGATGAGCGACGCCGACGTCAAGCTCGACGTCGGCCGCGAACTCACCCGCGGCCTCGGGGCCGGAGCCAACCCGGCAGTCGGTCGCAAGGCGGCAGAGGACCACCGAGAGGAGATCGAGGAGGTCCTCAAGGGGGCCGACATGGTCTTCGTCACCGCCGGCGAAGGTGGCGGCACCGGCACCGGCGGCGCGCCCGTCGTCGCCAACATCGCGCGCTCGCTCGGCGCGCTGACCATCGGCGTGGTCACCCGGCCCTTCACCTTCGAGGGCCGCCGCCGCGCCAACCAGGCGGAGGACGGCATCGCCGAGCTCCGCGAAGAGGTCGACACCCTCATCGTCATCCCGAACGACCGGCTGCTCTCCATCTCGGACCGCCAGGTCAGCGTGCTCGACGCGTTCAAGTCCGCGGACCAGGTACTGCTCTCCGGTGTCCAGGGCATCACCGACCTCATCACCACCCCGGGCCTCATCAACCTCGACTTCGCCGATGTGAAGTCCGTGATGTCCGAGGCCGGCTCGGCACTCATGGGCATCGGCTCGGCCCGCGGCGACGACCGCGCGGTGGCCGCGGCGGAGATGGCCATCTCCTCGCCGCTGCTGGAGGCGTCCATCGACGGCGCCCGCGGCGTCCTGCTCTCCATCTCCGGCGGCTCGGACCTCGGTCTCTTCGAGATCAACGAGGCCGCCCAGCTGGTCAGCGAGGCCGCCCACCCCGAGGCCAACATCATCTTCGGCGCCGTCATCGACGACGCGCTGGGCGACGAGGTACGGGTCACGGTCATCGCGGCCGGCTTCGACGGGGGCCAGCCCCCGGCCCGCCGGGACACCGTGATCGGCTCCGCGTCCGCAAAGCGCGAGGAGCCCGCCTCCCCGGCCCGCCCCGAGCCGCGCTCCATCGGCGGCCTCGGCGCGGTGCCGCCGCGTGAGGAGCCCGCCGCGGCCGAGCCGGCCCCGGTGGGGAAGGAGACCTCGCTGTCGCAGAGCACGTCCGCGCAGGTACCGCCGGCCCGGCCGTACGACAGTCAGGCCGAAGAGCTGGATGTCCCGGACTTCCTGAAGTGATACGAGAGCATGACAGCGTGAGCGGCGCGCACTTCGCCTTCACCGACAGGTGGGGCGGAGTGAGCGCCGCTCCGTACGAGGAGCTCAACCTCGGCGGCGCGGTCGGTGACGACCCCGCCGCCGTCGTCGCGAACCGGGAGCTGGCCGCCAAGTCCCTCGGGCTCGACCCGGGCCTCGTCGTCTGGATGAACCAGGTGCACGGGCGCGATGTCGCCGTCGTCGACGGACCCTGGGGAGATGCTCCGGTCCCAGCGGTGGACGCGGTGGTGACCGCCCGGCGCGGACTGCCTCTCGCGGTCCTCACCGCCGACTGCACCCCGGTACTGCTGGCCGATCCGGTCGCGGGGGTGGTGGGCGCGGCCCACGCCGGCCGCCCCGGAATGGTCGCCGGAGTCGTACCGGCCGCGGTCGAGGCCATGATCGCGCTCGGCGCCGAACCGGCCCGCATCACCGCCCGCACGGGACCGGCCGTCTGCGGACGCTGCTACGAAGTTCCGGAGGCGATGCGCGCCGAGGTCGCCGCGGTGGAACCGGCGGCCCGGGCCGAGACCAGCTGGGGCACCCCGGCCGTCGACGTCACCGCCGGAGTGCTCGCCCAGCTCGAGGCGCTCGGCGTACGGGACCTGAAGGCATCCCCGGTGTGCACACTGGAATCGACAGACCACTACTCGTACCGCCGCGACCGCACCACCGGGCGGCTCGCGGGATATGTCTGGATCCGGGCAGAAGAGAACACAGCATGACCGACCGCAAGACCGAACTCGCCGAGAATCTCGCGCGCGTGGAGGAACGTATCGCCGCCGCCTGCGCCGCGGCCGGGCGCAAGCGCGGGGAAGTGACCCTGATCGTGGTCACCAAGACCTACCCCGCGAGCGACGTACGGCTTCTGCACGAGCTGGGTGTGCGCCACGTCGCCGAGAACAAGGACCAGGAGGCGGCTCCGAAGGCCGCTGCCTGCTCCGACCTCGACCTCAACTGGCACTTCGTCGGTCAGCTCCAGACGAACAAAGTCCGTTCCGTTGCGGGTTATGCCGATTTCGTGCAGTCGGTCGACCGTCTGAAGCTCGTTCGCGCACTGTCCGCGGCGGCGGTGGGGGCCGGGCGCGAACTGGGGTGCCTGATCCAGGTCGCCCTGGACGCGGAATCGGGGGACGCCGGGCGGGCGGGCGGGAGCAGTGCGGCGCGGGTGGGCGGGAGCAGTGCAGCGCGGGCGGGCGGGAGCAGCGCGGCGAGCAGGGGCGGCATCGCGCCCGACGGCATCGAGGAGTTGGCCGCCGCGGTGGGCGACTCGCCGGGGCTGCGACTTGACGGACTGATGACCGTCGCGCCACTCGCGGGGCCCTACGCGGGTCGTCAACAGGCGGCGTTCGAGCGGCTGATGGAATTCTCATCCCGCCTGCGCGCGGACCGTCCTGCTGCGAACATGGTGTCAGCAGGGATGAGTGCGGACCTCGAAGAGGCCGTAGCGGCCGGAGCGACACATGTGCGCGTCGGTACGGCGGTACTCGGAGTCCGACCCCGGCTCGGGTAACGTCGCGAAGCAAGTCGGACCACAGCAGAAAATATGGTCATTTCCGTCGAAAGGCGGGCAGACCGAGTGGATCGCGGGCACTTGGTGACGTAGCCGAACGAAGCCGATCCACCACAGAGCGGAGGACTCAGAGAATGGCCGGCGCGATGCGCAAGATGGCGGTCTACCTCGGCCTCGTGGAGGACGATGGGTACGACGGCCGGGGATTCGACCCCGACGACGACTTCGAACCCGAGATGGAGCCGGAGCCCGAGCGGGACCGCCGGCGGCACCAGCCCCCGCATCAGGTGGAACGGGAAGAGCCGGCGCGTGTGGTCCAGCCGCCCGCGCCGCGTGAGCCGGTCGTCCATTCCGCTTCGCTGCCCGCGGAATCCGGACGTCCGGCGCGAATCGCCCCCGTGGCATCCATCACACCTGAACGACCGAATCTGGAGAAGAACGCACCAGTGATCATGCCCAAGGTCGTGTCCGAGCGGGAGCCCTACCGCATCACCACACTGCACCCGCGGACGTATAACGAGGCCCGTACCATCGGGGAACACTTCCGTGAGGGCACCCCGGTGATCATGAACCTCACGGAGATGGACGATACCGATGCGAAGCGACTTGTCGACTTTGCCGCGGGACTCGTCTTCGGTCTGCATGGCAGCATTGAGCGGGTGACGCAGAAGGTGTTCCTGTTGTCGCCTGCTAACGTCGATGTCACGGCGGAGGACAAGGCCCGCATCGCAGAGGGCGGGTTCTTCAACCAGAGCTGAGAAAACGACCGAGGAACGACCCGGCCGCGAGGCCGGAACGAGAGCCAGGGGAGAGGGACACGCGGGATGGGTGTCGCACTGGATGTGATCTACATCGCGCTGACGTGTTTCCTCGTCGTGCTCATTTTCCGGCTGGTCATGGACTACGTCTTCCAGTTCGCCCGCTCGTGGCAACCTGGCAAGGCGATGGTGGTCGTCCTGGAGGCCACCTACACTGTCACCGATCCACCGCTCAAGCTTCTGCGGCGGTTCATCCCGCCGTTGCGTCTCGGGGGCGTGGCACTCGACCTGTCCTTCTTCGTTCTGATGATCATCGTCTACATCCTGATCTCCATCGTGAACAACTTTGCGAGCCAGGTGTGAACGATACGGTCTTGCCGACTGCCGACGACTACGTAGAGGTGAAGAAGAGATGCCGCTGACCCCCGAGGACGTGCGGAACAAGCAGTTCACGACCGTCCGCCTCCGAGAAGGCTATGACGAGGACGAAGTCGATGCCTTCCTCGACGAGGTCGAAGCCGAACTGACGCGCCTGCTCCGCGAGAACGAGGACCTGCGTGCCAAGCTGGCCGCTGCGACCCGTGCCGCCGCGCAGAACCAGCAGCAGCAGGGCATGCGCAAGCCGCCGGAGCCGCAGGACGGCCGTGGTCCCGGAGCGCCGGTGCCCGCCGCCATATCCGGACCGCCGGTCCAGCAGCAGCCCCCGCAGATGGGTCCGCCCCAGCTGCCCGGTGGTGCTCCGCAGCTGCCCGCCGGCCCCAGTGGTCATGGTCCGCAGGGCCCGATGCAGGGCGGTCCCATGGGCGGCCCGATGCAGGGTGGTCCCATGGGTGGTCCCATGGGCGGCCCCATGGGCGGTCACGGCCCGCAGATGCCGCAGCCCGGTCAGGGCCCCGGCGGTGACAGTGCTGCCCGTGTGCTCTCTCTTGCCCAGCAGACCGCCGACCAGGCGATCGCGGAGGCTCGTTCCGAGGCCAACAAGATCGTCGGCGAGGCTCGGTCGCGCGCCGAGGGCCTGGAGCGCGACGCCCGCGCCAAGGCGGACGCGCTGGAGCGGGACGCGCAGGAGAAGCACCGCGTCGCGATGGGCTCGCTGGAGTCGGCCCGCGCCACGCTGGAGCGCAAGGTCGAGGACCTGCGCGGCTTCGAGCGCGAGTACCGCACGCGGCTGAAGTCGTACCTGGAGAGCCAGCTGCGTCAGCTGGAGACCCAGGCGGACGACTCCCTGGCTCCGCCGCGGACCCCGGCGGCCCCGTCGCTGCCGCCGTCCCCCTCGATGGCTCCGGCCGGCGCGGGTGCCCCGACCTTCGGCGGCAACCAGACGATGGGCGGCAACCCGCAGATGGGCGGCGGTCCGTCGTACGGCGGCCAGCAGCAGATGTCGCCGGCGATGACCCAGCCGATGGCACCGGTGCGGCCGCAGAGTCCGCAGCCGATGCAGCAGGCGCCGTCGCCGATGCGCGGTTTCCTCATCGACGAGGACGACAACTGACGGCGGGCTGCCGCGCGATGAGCGCGTAGCCGTCGGCAGGCTCAGGGCCGGGCCCGGGACACATGTCCCC
>NZ_JBSGZO010000370.1:0-8660 GCF_053611045.1 Streptomyces sp. NPDC054841
TCGGTGATGAGCAGGTCGATGTCGGCCAGGTCGCCGAAGCGGGCGAAGTGCTGCTGGCCGAATTTGGCGGAGTCGGCGAGGAGCACCACGCGCCGCGCCGCCGAGACGACGGCGCGCTTGACGGCGGCCTCGGCGAGGTCGGGCGTGGTCAGCCCGCCGTCCACCGAGAAGCCGTTGGCGCCGAGGAAGACGACATCGGCGCGGATCTCCCCGTACGCCCGCAGCGCCCAGGCATCGACGGCGGCGCGCGTGCGCTGCCGGACCCGGCCGCCGACCAGATGCAGGTCGATGCCGGGATGGTCGGCGAGCCGGGCGGCGGCGGGCAGCGCGTGGGTGACGACCGTGAGCGAGCACTCCAGCGGGAAGGCCGCCGCCAGCCGCGCCACCGTGGAGCCGGCGTCGAGGATGACGCTGCCGTCCTCGGGCAGCTCGGCGAGTGCGGCCCGCGCGATGCGGTCCTTCTCGTCGGCGGCGGTGGACTCGCGCTCGGAGAGGTCCGGCTCGAAGTCGAGCCGCCCGGCCGGGATGGCTCCACCGTGCACGCGCCGGACGAGCCCGGCCCGGTCGAGCGCCTTGAGATCGCGCCGGATGGTCTCGGCGGTCACCTGGAACTCGTCGGCGAGAGACAGCACTTCGACCCGCCCGCCCTCCCGGGCGAGCCGGAGGATCTGCTGCTGGCGCTCGGGAGCGTACATGTGGGTTTACGTCCATTCCATGCCCGAACCTGTGGTTTCCCCGTCAGGCTACGCCCTGATTTGCGCAAAGTAAACAGACTCGGGCAACGAACGGACACATTCGGGCCCGGCGCACCACACAGGGCACACGCGAGGGCCCGGCACACACGAAGGCCCGGCACCGGGGAACGTCCCCGGCACCGGGCCCTCACCGCTGCGCGCGCTCAGTGCGTCAGCGCCGGCTCCCGCTCACCCTCCGGCAGCTCACCCTCCGGCGCCCCGGCCTCGCCGACGGCCGCTCCGCCCTCCAGATGCTGCTTCGGCCGCGCCGGCAGCGCGAACATCACCACGAAGATCACCGCAAGCACCGCCACGACCCACCACAGCGAGCCCTGGAACGCGTCCGAGAACGCCGCCCCGACCTCGCCCGGCGACGCCGGCCGCTTGTCGTCGATGACCCCGAAGAAGACCACCGAGACCAGGCCCAGCCCCAGCGCGTTGCCCATCTGCGTGGTGGTGTTGATCAGCCCGGACGCCGAACCGGCGTGCTCACGCGGGACATCGGACAGCACCGCGTCCGTCAGCGGAGCGACGATGAGCCCCATGCCGAGACCCATGATCACGAGCGGCGCGATCATCTGCCAGGAGTGGATCTCCGTGCCGTACCGCCCGGCCTCCCAGATGTAGACCAGCAGCCCGGCCGCCATGGTCAGCGCACCCGCCTGCAGCACCTTCCGCCCGAAACGCGGCACCAGCTGCTGTACGGACAGCCCCGCCGCGAGCGACACGGCGATGGAGAACGGCACACCCGTCACACCCGCCTTCAGCGGGCTCCAGCCCAGGCCGACCTGCATGTACAGGGTCCAGACCAGGAAGAAGATGCCCATGACGACACCGAAGGTCAGCTGGACCGCGATACCGGCGGCGAAGCTCTTCACCTTGAACAGCGACAGCTCGACGAGCGGCGAACCGTCCTTGCGCGTCTTCCGCTTCTCGTACGCCACGAACACGGCGAACACGAACGGGCTGCCCACCATGCACAGGTGGCCCCACAGCGGCCAGTCCAGCTCACGGCCGCGCGTGAGCGGGTAGATCAGCATCAGCAGGCCGAGCGTGGCGAGCGCGACGCCGACCAGGTCGAGGCGGAGTGCCTTCTCGGCACGCGACTCGGTGATGAACTTACGGCCGAGGAGGACGCCGGCGATACCGACCGGCAGGTTGATCAGGAAGATCGGTCGCCACTCCAGACCGAACAGGTTCCACTGGGTCAGCAGCGCGCCGAGCAACGGCCCGGAAACGGCCCCGAGTCCGACGATCGCGCCGAACATGCCGAAGACCTTGCCGCGCTCGTGCGGCGGGAAGGTCACGTGGATGATCGCGAGCACCTGCGGCACCATCATCGCGGCCATCGCGCCCTGCAGCAGCCGCGCGGTGATGAGCATCTCGGCGCCGGAGGCGAAACCGCACAGCGCGGAGGCGAGCGTGAAGCCGGTGATACCGATCAGGAACAGCCGCTTGCGGCCGAAGATGTCGCCGAGCCGGCCACCCGTGATCAGGCCGGCGGCGAATGCCAGCGCGTAGCCGGCGGTGATCCACTGGATCGCGCCGAACGAAGCGCCGAGATCGCGCTCGATCGACGGGATCGCGATGTTGACGATGGTGACGTCGACCAGGTCCATGAAGGCGGCCGTCATCACGATGGCCAGGGCTATCCAGCGGCGCCGGTCGGCAGCGGCAGCGGAGTCGGGGGCGGAGACGGGGGCCGTATCCCGTACGGCGTCGTGGGAGCTCATGTGGAGGAAGCTAATCGGGATATAGGTCAGCCGATGTCCTAGAAGATGGGCAGTCTGGAACGTATGACAGACACCCCGGCACGACTGCTGAATCTGCTGTCCCTCCTCCAGACCCCGCGCGAGTGGCCGGGCAGCGAGCTTGCCGAGCGGCTCCAGGTCAGCCCGCGGACGATCCGCCGGGACATCGACCGGCTGCGCGACCTCGGCTATCCGGTCGAGGCGACGAGAGGTGCGGTCGGCGGGTACCGGCTGGTCGCGGGCGCGGCCATGCCGCCGCTGCTCCTCGACGACGAGGAGGCCGTCGCGATCGCGGTGGGGCTGCGGGCGGGCGCCGGCCATGCGATCGAGGGCGTCGACGAGGCATCCGTACGCGCCCTGGCGAAGCTGGAGCAGGTGCTGCCGTCGCGGCTGCGGCACCGGGTATCGACGCTCCAGAACGCGATGATCCCCTTCACCCGCGGCGACGGAGCGACCGTCGACCCGCACACGCTCACCGCCATCGCGGCGACGGTCACCGGCCGGGAGCGGCTGCGCTTCGGCTACCGCTCGGGCGACGGTACGGAGACGAAGCGGCTGGTCGAGCCGTACCGGCTGGTCTCGACGGGGCGGCGCTGGTACCTGGTCGCGTACGACATGGGGCGCGACGACTGGCGTACGTTCCGGGTGGACCGGGTCAGCGATCCGTTTGCGACGGGGGCCCGCTACGCGCCGCGCGAAGTGCCGGCCGGCTGGGACGCGTCGAAGTTGCTCTCCCACTCCATGTCCCGGAACCAGCCGGAGCACGCGCTGGACGTGAGCTTCGAGGCGCCCGCGGAATTCGTCGCCGCCCGCCTGCCGGACTACCTCGGCGCGCCCGAACAGACCGGTCCCGGCACCTGCCGGCTGCGCACCCGGTCACAGGACTCGCTGGAGTGGCTGGCCCTGCGACTGGCGCTGGTCGACTGCGAGTTCACGGTCCACGGCCCGCCGCCGCTGTCCGACTACCTCACAAAGCTCGGCGCCCGGCTCACCCGGGCGGCGAGCTGACCCCGAGGGCGTAACGACCGTAACGACCGAGCCGAACGTGACGACCGTGACGACCGTGACGACAAGGACCCCGACACCGGGGGGGGAAGGGTGCCGGGGTCCGCTCGGGATGCGGGAGGCGAAGCCCCCCACCTCGCTACGCCGCCGCGTCGAAGCCCGTGTCCCGGGCCATCCGCTTCAGCTCCAGCAGCGCGTGCTTCTCGATCTGGCGTATGCGCTCGCGCGTCAGGCCGTGCTCCTTGCCGACCTCCGTCAGCGTGCGCTCACGGCCGTCCTCGATGCCGTACCGCATGCGGATGATCGACGCCGTGCGGTGATCGAGCTTGTCGATCAGGTCGTCGAGCTCCTCGCTGCGCAGCAGCGTCATCACCGACTGCTCGGGCGACACCGCGGAGGTGTCCTCCAGCAGATCGCCGAACTGCGTCTCGCCCTCGTCGTCCACCGACATGTTGAGCGAGACCGGGTCGCGGGCCCAGTCCAGCACGTCGATGACCCGCTCCGGGGTGGAACCCAGCTCCTCGGCGACCTCGGCGGGCTCGGGCTCGCGCCCGTGCTCACGGTTGAACTCCCGCTGGACACGGCGGATCCGGCCCAGCTCCTCCACCAGGTGGACGGGCAGCCGGATCGTCCGGGACTGGTCGGCTATGGAGCGCGTGATGGCCTGGCGGATCCACCACGTCGCATACGTCGAGAACTTGAAGCCCTTCGCGTAGTCGAACTTCTCCACCGCCCGCACCAGGCCGGCGTTGCCCTCCTGGATCAGGTCCAGCAGCGGCAGACCGCTGCGCGGATAGCGCCGCGCGACAGCCACCACCAGGCGCAGGTTCGACTTGATGAAGATGTCCTTGGCGCGCTCGCCCTCGGCGACCAGGGCCTCGAGCTCCTCGCGCGTGGCACCGGCGTCGCCCTCGCCCGCCTCGGCGGCGGCTGATGTCACAGCGCCGTCGAGAATCTGCCGGGCATACACCCCGACTTCGATGATCTGGGAGAGCTCGACCTCCTTGGCGGCGTCGAGCAGCGGTGTGCGCGCGATCTCGTCCAGATACATGCCGACCAGGTCGCGGTCGGCGATCTCCCCGCCCACGGCGCGAACACTGCTCGCCCCATCGGCCCCAGCGGAGGCGGACTGACGACGGGCGACGGCACGGGTTGCCATGCGTGCTCCCTTGCTGAGTAGGTCGCGACACCCTCACCGGGTGCCCTGCATCCGACGGAAACAACGACTGGAAACCGGACAGAATTCCCACACGGTGCACGGATTTTTGTGATCTTGCAGTACCCTGTGCCGCCGCGACAGGAGGACGGATGCTGCCGGAGCACACAGAGGTGCAGGTCAGGGCAGGCTCGGAAGTCGATCTCCCGGCCCTGACGGAGCTCTACAACCACTACGTGCGGGACACGGCCATCACCTTTGACACTGCCGTGTTCACCCCCGAGCAACGCCTCCCCTGGCTGCGCTCCCACCCTGAAGACGGCCCGCACCGGCTTCTGGTTGCTCAGGATGTCCGCTCCGGCCGAATCCTCGGTTACGCAACCAGCAGCGCCTTCCGCCCGAAGGCCGCGTACTCGACGTCCGTGGAGGTCAGCGTCTACTGCGCGCCCGACACCGGGCGCCGCGGGATCGGCACGCTCCTCTACAAGGCGCTGTTCGAGGCCCTCGCGGACGAGGACCTGCATCGCGCCTACGCGGGGATCGCCCTGCCGAACGAGGCCTCGGTGAAGCTGCACGAGCGCTTCGGCTTCCGCCACATCGGCACCTACGAAGAGGTCGGGCGGAAGTTCGGCGAGTACTGGGACGTGGCCTGGTACGAGAAGAAGCTGAACGCGTAGCCGGGCCGCCAGGCGGCCGGCCGGTCAGCCCACCACCTTGTAGAGCTGGCCCTCGCGCCCCCAACCCACCAGTCGCAGCGCCGGGTCGTTCCCGGGCAGACCGCCCTCGTTGCTCCACCGCAGCACCCACTCGGCGTTGTAGCGGTGCAGGATGCCGAGCCGGTCCTTGCGTGAAGTGTCGCGGGCGAAGAAGCGCTCAACGGCGGCGTGCCGCTGCTCCTGGTCCGGCAGGAAGATGTCGTCGAAGCCGGGAGCGACGGTGTAGATGCCGTATGCCGGAAGCATCAGACTGGTGCGGTGATCCGTCATGACGGTGTCGCCGCGCTCCACATGGCGGGTCACCCACTCGGGGCCCTGCCAGGACGGCCAGGTCTTGGCCCGTACGGCCTCGGGCAGCGCTTCACCGACGAAGACATAGCCGAGGGCGGTGGACTGGGTCCATGCCCCGAACAGCATCGCGACGCCCGTGACCGCCGCGAGGGCGTTGCGGACGGCCCTGCTCCCGGCGTCCGCGATCGCGAGGGCGATGGCCAGCTGCGCGGGGATGATCGCCGCGGGCAGCGCCCTGCCCCACGACCAGTGGCCGGTGAGACCTCCGGCCGCGACCATCAGCGCACCCAGGGCGAAGAGGATCACCAGCGGGTCGCGCTTGTCCCGCCGCCACCGGAACAGCAGGGCGACGACCCCGATCAGGGCGAGGCCGAAGCGCGCGAACATGTCCTTGTACAGCGGCTGGTGGATGTCCTCCAGCCCCTCGAAGCCGAACAGCGAGAAGTACGAGTAGTACGGCCACACGGCGATCACCACGACGCCGAGCACGAGGCCCGCCCCCAGCCACAGGCAGGTCTCCTTGGCGGGCCACGGCCGTCGGGCGAGCAGCACCGCCAGCGCCCCGAAGGTCGCGACGACCCCCGAGAACTGGTGGCTGAGCATGATCACTGCCCACATCAGACCGAGCCCCAGGAAGACCCGCCAGGACGCCTCCGTGCGCAGCGCCTTGGTGAGCAGCGCCCAGAAGTGGAAGGAGAGCGCGACGACGAAGGTGCTCGGGTAGGAGATGACCAGCGCCAGTGAGCCGAGCTCCAGGAAACCGCTCCATGCCAGCAGCGGCGGGCCCCAGAGCAGCAGCAGGCAGAGCACGGCCAGTGGAGGCGCGGCCCGGCGGGTGCTGAGCGTCCTGGTGAAGTGCGCGATACCGGTGAGCAGCAGAGGGAGCGTGATCAGGGCTGCGAACCGCAGCATCGCGAAGGTGTCGGCTCCGGTCGCCTTGGCCACCAGGGCGAGCAGCACGGTCCAGGGCGAGTAGTACGGGCTGTCGGTGTCGGCGTCGACCTGCGGGCTGCCCGGATGGAGCAGATCGCTGCGCAGCCGGTCGATCGTCGCGGCGTGGAGGCCGAGGTCACCGTTCCACGGCAGTCGCTGGATCAGCAGCAGAAGGAGGACGGTCAGCAGCAGCACCGCGGACCATACGACAGTTCGCGCTGCGGCATCGGCGTTCCAGCGGATGGGTTCGGCTTCCGGGGGGCGGACGGGAACCGGGCGGGGATTGGGGAGGCCGTAGGAGCGCTCTCGCCACCCCACGGCGGACGACACGGCCCGTGACGCGGATGCGGCATCGGCTTTGGGGGTGGGGTTCACGCGTGCCTGCCCTTCACCGGATTCAGATGTTTCGTCAGCTTGATCCGGGTTCTATCAGGCATTCGGCCCTCTCCCGGCCCCGCGGGAGACGTGTCGCGGCAGGCCGCCACCATCCGCGTGACCCTGTCCGGGTCCAGGTTCCGTCCGGGCGGTCCTGCCGGGCTCCGGCCCGGTCCAGAAGACAGGCAGGCCTAGCCGAACTGGACCGACCGTTTCGCCAGCCCCATCCAGAAACCGTCGATGACACTGCGGCCGCTCGACAGGTCCCCCTCACAAGCTCCGAGCGTCACGAAGAGCGGCGCGAAGTGCTCGGTCCGGGGGTGCGCCAGCTTCCCTGCGGGCGCCTTGCGCTCGAAGTCCAGCAGCGCGTCCACGTCGGCGGCGGCGAGCGCCTGCTGCCCCCAGTCGTCGAACTCGGCCGACCAGCCGGGCACACCGCCCGCGTGCCGCAACGCCGCCAGATTGTGCGTGAAGAACCCACTGCCCACGATCAGCACTCCCTCGTCGCGCAGCGGGCCCAGCTTGCGCCCGATCTCCAGCAGCCGCTGCGGGTCGAGCGTCGGCATGGAGACCTGGAGTACGGGGATGTCGGCGCCGGGGAACATCTCGACGAGCGGGACGTACGCGCCGTGGTCGAGACCGCGGTCCGGGATGTCCTGCACGGGCGTACCGGCGCCGCGCAGCAGCTTCCGTACCGAGTCGGCGAGCGCGGGGGCGCCGGGGGCCGCGTACCGCACCTGGTAGTAGCGCTCGGGGAAGCCCCAGAAGTCGTACACGAGCGGGACGGTCTCGGTGGCACCGAGGGCGAGCGGGGCCTCCTCCCAGTGGGCGGAGATCATCAGGATCGCCCTGGGCCTGGGCAGCGACGCCGACCAGGCGGCGAGCTGGCCGGGCCAGACCGGGTCGTCGGCGAGCGGCGGGGCGCCGTGCGAGAGATAGAGGGCGGGCATCCGCTCCACGGTGGCGCCGGCGGTGCCGGTCGCGTCCGGAGTGTTCACGGGAGCCTCCCGAGCAGTCAAGCTTGAACCTTCAAGTTCCTGTCGGGATCAGCCTATGCAGATCTAGTTAAACTTTCAAGAACAGGTCGTACAGTGGATACATGAACACGGCACCGAACGCGAGCGAACCCCGCTGGCTCACCGTCGAGGAACAGCACGTGTGGCGCTCCTACCTCCACGCCACCACGCTCCTCGAGGACAGCCTCGACCGCCAGCTCCAGCGGGACGCGGGTATGCCGCACATCTACTACGGCCTGCTCGTCCAGCTCGCCGAGGCACCGCGCCGCCGGCTGCGCATGACCGAGCTGGCCAAGGATGCCAAGATCACCCGGTCCCGGCTCTCGCACGCGATCGCCCGTCTGGAGAAGAACGGCTGGGTGCGCCGCGAGGACTGCCCCTCCGACAAACGGGGGCAGAACGCGTACCTGACGGACGAGGGACTCGATGTCCTGCAGAAGGCCGCGCCCGGCCATGTCGCGGCCGTACGGCAGGCGATCTTCGACCGGCTCACTCCGGAACAGGTGCTCCAGCTGGGCGAGATCACCCGCATCATGGCCGAGGGACTCCAGCCGGACAGCACCGGCGCGGACCTCCCCTGGCTGCGCTAGGGGTAACTGGGGGCTTCACCCCCCGGACCCCAGGGGCCCGGACCTCCGCCCGGCCGGGCGGGCCAGGGGTCGGCGAACCGAGGAGATCTGTCC
>NZ_JBSGZO010000371.1:0-8654 GCF_053611045.1 Streptomyces sp. NPDC054841
GGGGTGTTTGTGGGGCGCGGTGCTGCCGGGGGGGAGCGGGGGCGTCAGCCCCCGTGAACCCTTCCGCCCGGAGGGGGCTGGGGGCGGAGCCCTCAGTTTCGGGAAGGGGCGGGGCTGGGGGAAATACCCGCGGCCCGTGAGGGCCTAGTCCGCTACCGCGTACGCCTCCACCGACCACAGCGAGTAGCCGAAGCGGGTCGCCCGCGCGTCGCCCTGGACGCGCAGGAAGCGTGTGTCCGGCGCGTCCAGGCGGACCGATTCGCGGGCGCCGCGGCCGTCGCGGACCGTCGCCGCGGTGCGCCAGGTGCGGCCGTCGGCGGAGACCTGGATGCGGTACTTCGTGGCGTGGGCGTCCTGCCAGTGCAGGACGACCTGTCCCACCCGGGTCGGCCCGGAGAGTTCGGCCTGCCACCAGGCGCCGTCCTCCGCGGGGGAGGACCAGCGCGTGGCCGGGTCCCCGTCGACCGCCGCGGAGGCCGGGAAGTCGGGTGTCTCGTCGCCCGAGGAGGAGGCCGTGGCGGTGCGGAGCAGATCGGGGCCGCCGGTCTTCGGGTAGGCCCGCACCGTCAGCGTGCGCTCCTCGTCGCCGAAGGTGAACGGCACCTGGTACTCGCCCGCCGGCGTCGTCGCGGGGACCGTGACCTCGACGGGCACCGCCGTACGGGCGCCGCGCGGCACGCGCGTCTGCGGCGGCACCGTCACCCGGATGCCCTTCGGCGATCTCGCGGCGAGCGCACCGCGCACCTCGTCGGGGCGCCGCGCCGAGACGAACGCGTCGAAGCGCTGCGGCCCGCCGCCGATCTCGGTGTCCAGCTCGCCCCGGGCGAGATCCAGCCGCGCCTGCGGCTCGTCGGCGAACCACGGCACGAGCGCGTGCACCCGCGACGCGCCGGTGATCCGTACGGCGTCCGCCCGCAGGCCCTCCGTCGGGCTCTGGGTCCAGCCGGACGGAGTGATCGCGCCGAGCGGGCGCCACCCCTCGCCCGGCACATGTGCCTCCAGCGCGCCGGTGGCGCCGTCCTGGCCCGGCTCGGTCATCGCTGTCACGGCAGCGACGGAGCGGGCGCGGCCCAGCCGTACCGTGTACGCGTCGGCGGTACGGGTCACGGACCCTGCCGCGCGGTCCGCGCCCGTCCACGCCGCGGACTCCTTCGCCACCCGGCTCAGGAACGGGTCGAGGACCCCCTTGCCGACGGTCACCTGCTGCCGGCCGATCGCCGTACGCACCGGATTCAGCGCGAGGGAGGCCCGCCACGCCGCCGCACCGTCGCCGCGGGCCTGCGCCTGCAGCATGTCGACGGCGAGCTCGCCGGCGCGGCCGTACCGCGCCAGCTGGTCCACCCACGGCCGCACTTCGGCGTCCAGCGCGGCCAGGCTCGCGTGCCCGGACCCCGCTCCCTGGTCCGGCCCCAGCCGCTGCGGCGCCTCCCGCATCACGGTGAACGCGTCCCGCAGCCGCCGCGCGGCCTCGTCCCTGGCGGCCGCGTCGGTGGTCGTACGGGTGCGCCAGAACTCGGCCAGCAGCGGCCGCAGATACGCGGATTCGGTGGGGTCGAGGAGGGACGACGCGTGGTTCCCGGCGAGTACGCCGAGCGCCTCCCGGGTCTTCGGGTCGCCGCCGGCGAGGTCCGCTATCGCCGCCCGCCAGGACTCCTGCGGCTGGTAACCCTTCGGGTTCCACGCGTAGTCGGCGGCGGTGAACAGCGGGATGCGGGACGCGGTCGCCTGCTCGCTCGCGTTGGCGAGCAGCGCGGCGGACCCGGTCGCGACGGCCGGTTCCCGGCCGGTGTACGGGCCGAGGAAGATACGGTCCTGCGCGTAGTCGTTGACCGGGTAGTTGTCCATGGTGACCAGCGGGTGCCGGAACACCTCGCGGGCCCCGGCCAGTTCCCGCCCGGTGATGGTGCGCGGGACGACGCCGACTCCGGTCCACGCGACCTGGACGCGGGTGTCCAGCTGCGAGGCGAGCGCCGTGCGGTACTCGGTGGCGCCGTCCTGGTAGAACTCCGTCGGCATGATCGTGAGCGGGGCGGCCGCGGGATGGCGGTCGGCGAGATGCCGGGCCACCTCACCGGCCAGCCGCGCCTGCGCCTTCGCCGCGGCCTCGGGCCCCGAGCCGAACGTGTCGGCGTCCCGGTCGCAGTGCCACTCGCTATAGCTGACGTCCTGGAACTGCAGCTGGAAGGCGCGTACGCCGAGCGCCCACATCGCGTCGATCTTGCGCTTGAGCGCCTTGACGTCGTCGTCCGATGCCAGACACATGGACTGGGCGGGGGCGACGGCCCAGGCGAGCGTCACATGGTTGGCGCGGGCCCGCTCGGCGAGCTCGCGGAACTCGGCGCGCCGGTCCGCGGGATACGGCTCGCGCCAGCGGGCCTGCCGGAACGGGTCGTCGCCCGGCGCGTACAGGTACCGGTTCTGCTTGGTGCGTCCCATGAAGTCGAGCTGTGCGAGGCGCTGTTCACGGCTCCACGGCCGGCCGTAGAAACCTTCCGTCATCCCGCGCACGGCCGTACCCGGCCAGTCGCGTACGACGACCCCGGCGACCGAACCGTCCCTGACCAACTGCCGGAGCGTCTGCGCCCCGTGGAACAGCCCGTCGCCTCCGACGCCGTCCAGGGCGACGGTGTCCCGGCCGGCGACGCGGCCCGCCGCGATGCGGTAGCCGCCGGCCGGCAGATCGGTGCGCTCGGGTACGCGCAGGGCGCGCAGCGCGTCCAGTGCGCCACTGCCGCCGAGACGGACCACGGGCCCGTGGCCGGGCAGCGCGGTGTGGATGGTGCGCACGCCGGCGGCGCGCAGGGTGTCCCAAACCGTCTCGACCGCGAACGGATCGGCGTCGGGGGCCACCAGGAGGGTCGCCTCCTCGCCGAGCGGTACGGCACGGCCCCCGGCCTTGAGCGTCTGCGGGCGCGGCCAGACGGCGGGCAGCCCCGTGCCGTCAGCGTGGTCGGGCACGGTGGCGGTGGTGGACCCGGGTACGTCGGGTGCGGCGACGGCTCCGGGAGCGGTGCCGAACAGGCCGCCGATCACGGCGACGGCGACGGCGGTCGCCGTCTGCTTTCTGCGCCCGAACCGCACGTCCGGCTCCCCTCCAGGCTTACGTGTCCATCGAAACGGATTCGAGCCCACCACCGGTGAGGTGAACGTGTCAATGCGGGTGCCGCTTGTGTCGTATTTGCCCATCGGCGCGCAGGACCGTTCAACGGGCCGCTCAACTCCCGTGCGTGGAGCAGAATGTGACACGGAACACGTTGACGAGAGGCGTACGTCTGCGGCCGTGCCCACTGGGTAGGGCTGCAATGTCCTGTTGCCCACCTTGAGGAGGCCCCCGTGGCCGCTTCCGCACAGCTGCTGCTCTCCGCCCTGTCCAAACAGGTGCCCGGTCCTCTCACGAGCGAGCCGCCGCTCGCCGACGCCGCACCTCTGACCAGCGAGCCGCCGCTCGCCGTGGCCGCCCCCCTCACCAGCGAACCGACCGCCCCCGGCACCGCCGGCGGCACGGAGTCCCCAGGAGTCTGAATGGGCCTGGCCCGGCTGGCCGCGTTACACGGTGTCGCCACCTCGTACTCGCCCTCGGCGGGCGTCACCGTCCCCGTCCCCGACTCCACGGTCGTCGCGGTGCTCGCCGCGCTCGGCGTGGACGCCGCCACCCCGGACGCGGTCCTGGCCGCCCTCTCCGCGGCGGACGCCGCAGCCGCGGAGCGTCTGCTCCCGCCGACGGTCGTGGCCTGGCTCCCGGCCGCCGAGCCGCCCGTGGCCCTCCCGGAGCGCACTCGCGTGCGGGTGCGGCTGGAGGAGGGCGGCACGCTGGAGTGGCGTGAGCGTGCGGTCGCCGCCGCAGCCGAGGCCGTCCGGGAGCCCGCGCGGCACGAGTGGGCCCAACTGCCGCCAGGAGTGCACCGGTTGGATGTGCGCACGCCCGGCGGGCGGAAGGCGCGCGCCACGCTGGTCGTCGCGCCGGAGGCGGTGCCGCAGCCCGAGGGCCGGGTGCACGGATTCCTGGTGCAGCTCTACTCGCTGCTGTCCGGCCGCTCCTGGGGCATGGGAGACCTCGGGGACCTCGGGGAGCTGGCCGCCTGGGCGGGCCGGGACCTCCGGGCCGGGTTCGTCCAGGTCAACCCGCTGCACGCGGCGGTGCCCGGCGCGCCGACCGATCCCTCCCCGTACCGCCCGTCGTCGCGCCGCTTCCCCGATCCGGTGCATCTGCGGATCGAGAGCATCCCCGAGTACGCGTACGTCACCGGCCAGGACCGGAGCCGGCTTGACGCACTCGTGGAGAAGGCGGCCGGGCTGCGCGTCTCCGTCCTGGAGAAGGGCGCGCTGATCGACCGCGACGCCGTCTGGGAGCTCAAGCTCCAGGCTCTGGAGCTGGTGCAGCGGGTCCCGCTCGGACCCGGCCGCAGGGCCGAGTACTGCGCGTTCCTCGCCGCGCAGGGCCAGGCGCTGGACGATCACGCCACCTGGTGCGCCCTCGCCGAGGTGTACGGCTCGGACTGGCACTCCTGGCCCGCCGGACTGCGCGATCCGCGATCCGCGGAGACCTCCCGGGCCCGCGGCGAGCTGATGGACCGGGTCGACTTCCACTGCCGGCTCGCCTGGCTCACCGACGAGCAGCTGGCCTCGGCGTCCACGGCCGCGCGCGACGCCGGAATGGCCGTCGGCATCGTCCATGACCTCGCCGTCGGGGTGCACCCGGGCGGCGCGGACGCCTGGGCGCAGCAGGACGCGTTCGCCGCCGGGATGTCGGTGGGCGCACCGCCGGACGCGTTCAACGCGCGCGGCCAGGACTGGGGGCTGCCGCCCTGGCGCCCGGACGTCCTCGCCGCCTCCGGCTTCGCCCCGTACCGCGGGCTGCTGCGCGGCCTGCTGCGGCACGCGGGTGCGTTGCGCCTCGACCACGTCATGGGCCTGTTCCGGCTCTGGTGGGTGCCGAGCGGCGCCGAGGCCACCGAGGGCACGTACGTCCGGTACGACGCCGAGGCGATGCTCGCCGTCCTCGTGCTGGAGGCGCACCGCGCGGGCGCCGTCGTCATAGGGGAGGATCTCGGCACGGTCGAGCCGGGCGTGCGCGAGACCCTCTCGCGCCGCGGGGTGCTGGGCACGTCCGTGCTCTGGTTCGAGCGCGACTGGGACGGTACGGACCGCCCGCTGGCCCCCGGGAGCTGGCGCGAGGGCTGTGTCGCCACGGCGACCACCCACGATCTGCCGTCCACCGCGGCCCGCCTCACCGGGGAGCACGTGGCGCTGCGCCACCGGCTGGGCCTGCTCACCCGGCCGCTGGAGCAGGAACGTTCGGAGGATTCCGCGGAGGTCGCCGAGTGGCTCGCGTATCTGACCCGGCTCGGACTGCTGCCCGAGGGCACCCGTGACGAGGAGGGCGAGATCCGCGCCGTCTACCGCTTCCTGCTGCGCACCCCCGCCCGGATGGTGGGCGTCTGGCTGCCGGACGCGGTGGGGGACCGGCGCCCGCAGAACCTGCCGGGCACCTGGGACCAGTATCCGAACTGGCGGCTGCCCATCGGGGACGCGGAGGGCCGGCCGCTGACGCTGGAGGAGCTGGCCGCGTCGCCCCGGCTGCACGCCCTGATGGAGGTCTTCCGCCCGGCGTCCGCACCTCGTACGGGCACCCCGGGCGCGCGGCCCTCCTAGCCGTTCGCTACGTTTGCACCGTGGACAAGAAGAACGCCCTGCGCGCCGGCACCGTCGCGGCCGGTACGACGCTGATGATGCTGCTCATGTCGTCCCCCGCGCTCGCGCTGGTGGCCGACGACGGCGACGACCCGGGTCCCGGCCTGAGTGTGGCCGAGACGCTCGGCCTGTACGTCGTGTTGCCGATCGTCCTGTTCCTGGTGATCGTGGGCCTGGTGATGGTCCTCGACAAGTCATCCGACAGGCCCAAGAAGCAGGCCTGAGCGCGCACTCCGTCCCGAGTACGCACTCTTCACACTCTTCGTGAGGGCGCCGCACGGTCCCGGTACCGTGCGGTGCCCTCACGTGTTCCCCGGCGGGGAGCGGCTCAGGCCCCCATCGAGCTCAGCAGCTTTCGCAGCAGCCCGGAGAGCTGCTCCGCCTCGTCCTCGTCGAGTGCCGATCCCAGCGCCTCCCGCTGCGCCGCGAGCCCTGCTTCCACGGCCCCGTCCACCAGCTTGCGGCCCCGCTCGCTGAGCGTCACCCGTAGTCCGCGCCGGTCGTGCGGATCGGGGCTGCGGCTGAGCAGCCCGGCCTTCTCCAGCCGGTCCAGCCGCCCGGTCATCCCGCCCGTCGTCAGCATCAGCGTCTGGGACAGCTGGCGGGGCGAGAGCGTGTAGGGCTCCCCGGAACGCCGCAGCGTCCCCAGGACGTCGAACTCCCCGCGCGAGAGGCCGTACGGCTTGTACGCCTTGTCATGGAGCAGGGCCATCGCGTTCGCCAGGCGGTAGATCCGCCCGAAGACGGCCATCGGGACGGTTTCGAGTTCGGGTCGTACGGCGGCCCACTGCGCGATGATCGCGTCCACGGGATCCGGGGTGGGGGCGGGAGTGGAGGTCATGGGAACAGTTTCGGCCAGGACATGGTTGCTGGCAAGCAAGTGACTTTCATCTAAGTAGCTTAGCTCTAAGCTACTTAGTGACAAGTCACCTCGGGTTTGTTGCTTGTTGTTCGCTGTTCACGTCCGCCGCCCATGAAGGGGCTGCCATGTCCGCCCGCAACGCCGCCGTCGCCGTCACGGCCGTCACCGCCCTCGCCCCGGTCTCCTGGGGCACCACCTACGTCGTCACGACCGAGTTCCTGCCGCCCGACCGCCCTCTGTTCACCGGACTGATGCGCGCCCTGCCCGCCGGTCTCGCCCTGCTCGCGCTCACCCGCACGCTGCCGCGCGGCGTCTGGTGGGGGAAGGCGGCGGTCCTCGGCGCGCTCAACATCGGGGCGTTCTTCCCGCTGCTCTTCCTCGCCGCGTACCGGCTGCCCGGCGGGGTCGCCGCCGTCGTCGGCTCGGTCGGGCCGCTGTTCGTCATCGGCCTCGCGACCCTGCTGCTGGGCGACCGGCCGACCGCGCGGGGGCTGCTCGCCGCCATCGCCGCGGCCTTCGGTGTCAGCCTGGTCGTCCTCAAGGCGGGCGCCGCGCTCGATCCGGTCGGTGTGCTCGCCGGGCTCGCGTCCGCCGCGTCGATGTCCGCCGGGATCGTGCTCACCAAGCGCTGGGGCCGGCCCGAGGGGGTCGGCCCGCTCGCCATGGCCGGCTGGCAGCTCACCGCCGGCGGACTGCTGATCGCGCCGGTCGCCCTCCTCGTCGAGGGCGCCCCGCCCGCGCTCGACGGCCGCGGCATCGCCGGCTACCTCTATCTCGCGCTCGCCAACACCGCTGTCAGTTACTGGCTCTGGTTCCGCGGCATCGAGCGGCTCACCGCCACCTCCGTCACGCTGCTCGGCTCGCTCTCGCCGATCACTGCGGCCGTCATCGGCTGGGCGGCGCTCGGCCAGGACCTGACACCGGTGCAACTGCTCGGCATGGTGATCGCGTTCACCGCCACGATCGTCGGCCAGATCGCTCCCCGCTCCCCCGAATCATTCAGTTCTCCTGAAAGGAACGATCGAAAAGATTCGATGGACCTGGGTATTCGGGCGATGCGACGGTAGGCCCCGCAACCGAGATCCCCATCCGGGGAGAGAGGCAGGGGATACACCGTGGCAGTCCTGGACCGCGTCCGCGGCAGTGAGGCGACGACCACCGCGAGGAGGGTGAAGCAGGCCTCCGGCCCCGGCATCCTCCTCGCGGTCGTCGCGACGGTCGTCTGGTCGGGCAGCTTCGTCACCTCGCGCGCCCTGCACGACTCCGTCCCGCCCGTCCAGCACGCCTTCTGGCGCTGGATCATCGCGATCGCCGCCGTCGCCCCGTTCGCGGCCCGCGAGACCTGGCGGCAGCGGCATCTGATCCGCCGTCATCTGGGCTTCGTGTCCCTCGCCTCGCTGCTCGGCGTCACCGTCTACAACACCCTGGTCAACCAGGCGGGAGTCTCCACCACCGCCGGCAACATGGGCATGATCATGGCCGCCTCACCGGTCCTGATGGCCGTGTACGAACGCCTCGGCGGCGCCCGCCTCGGTGCCCGGCGCGTGACCGGAACGGCGATCGCCTGCGCCGGAGTGCTGCTGCTCGTCGGCAAGGGCTCCCTGGACTTCGCCGCGGGCGACCTGTGGGTCATGGCCGGCGCGGTCTGCTTCGGCTCGTACAGTGCCCTGCTCAGGCGCCGCCCCGCCGGACTCGGCGGACGCACCTTCCTCCTCAGCACGTTCGTGCTCGGTGCGCTGATGCTGTTGCCCGTCTACGCGATCAGCCTCGCCGTACAGGGCGGCTTCGAACCCACGGCGGGAACCGTCGGCCCGCTCGTGTACGTCGGCGTCTTCTCCTCCGCCGTCGCCTTCTTCGCCTGGAACAAGGCGATCGCCCTGATCGGCGCGGCCCGCGCGGGCGTCGTCTACTACCTCCAGCCCGTGTGTGTGGCCCTGCTCTCCTTCGTCATCCTCGACGAGCCGTTCGGGCCGGTGCAGGGACTGTGCCTGGCGCTGATCCTGGGCGGGGTGGCGCTGGGCGCTGCGCGGGGGCGGTGAGGCGGCGCGGCGCGGTGACCGGCCCCGGGCACCGCTGCCCGCCGGGCGGACGGGTGAGGACC
>NZ_JBSGZO010000372.1:0-8577 GCF_053611045.1 Streptomyces sp. NPDC054841
CCCGTGGGACGGACCGCACCGCACATCACTCGAGCTCGCAGCCGAGCTCTCGGCCGAGCCCTCACTCGAGACATCAGCCGGAACGGTTCTCCGGAACCCCGTGCTACGCGACAGGTCCGCCCGCTCCCGCGTTCCCGCTGAGCGCCTCCAGATCGCTCTTGCGGACACGGATCACCGTCACCGCGGTGATCAGCGCCAGAAGCACCATCCCCACCGCCGCCATGAACGAGGTCGAGATACCTTCGGTCAGCACCTCGTGGCCCCAGGGCGCGGGCAACTCATGCGTCTTGGCGAACTCAGCCTGCTGCTCCGGCGTCGACCGGGCCATGAACGACGGAACCTGCGTCTCCGCCTCGTCGCGGCTCGCCGTGCCGAACACCGTGACCAGGATGGACAGCCCCAGCGAACCGCCCACCTGCTGCGTCGCGTTGAGCAGCCCCGAGGCCGCGCCGGCCTCGTGCTGTGCCACGCCCGAGACGGCGGTCAGTGTCAGCGTCACGAAGTTGAGGCCCATGCCGAAGCCGAAGAGCACCATGGGCCCGAGGATCCCGCTGAGGTACGAGCTCTCCGCGCTGATCAGAGTCAGCCAGAAGAGGCCCACTCCGGTGATCGCGGAGCCGGTGACCATGAAGGGCTTGGGGCCGAGCACCGGCAGCAGCCGCTGCGAGAGTCCTGCGCCGGTGATGATCGCGACCGTGACCGGAAGGAATGCGAGACCGGCTTCGATCGGGCTGTAGCCGAGCACGTTCTGCACGAACAGCACGATGAAGAAGAACATGCCGAACATTGCCGCGGCCAGGCTCAGCATGATCATGTACGTACCCGATCGATTCCGGTCAGCGAACATCCTGAGCGGTGTGATCGGCTCCCGGGCCCGGGACTCGACGACCGCGAAGGCGGCGAGCAGAACCACCGCCGCGCCGAAGGATCCGAGGGTGAGCGCGTCCCGCCAGCCTTCCTCCGATGCCCGGATGAATCCGTAGACGAGTGAGGCCATACCAGCTGTGGAGGTCAGTGCACCCGCGATGTCGAAACGGCCGGGATGGCGCTCCGACTCGTTGATGTACAGCGGGGCGAGAAAGGCGATCAGAACGCCGATCGGGACGTTGACGAAGAGCACCCAGCGCCAGTCGAGCCACTCGGTGAGCATGCCGCCTGCCAGCAGCCCGATCGCGCCACCGCCTGCCGAGACGGCCGCGAACACGCCGAACGCCCGATTGCGTTCCGGCCCTTCGGGGAACGTCGTGGTTATCAGGGCGAGCGACGTCGGAGAAGCGATCGCGCCACCGACACCCTGGAGCGCTCGTGCCGCCAGCAGTTGCCAGGGTTCCTGGGCCAGGCCGCCGAGCAGTGAGGCCAGTGTGAAGACCAGGATGCCGGTCATGAACACCCGTCGGCGGCCCAGAATGTCGCCGGCCCGGCCTCCGAGCAGCAGCAGTCCGCCGAAGGTCAGGGTGTAGGCGCTGAGCACCCACGAGAGGTCGGTGGTGGAGAAGTTCAGCGCGTCCTGGATATGCGGAAGCGCGATATTCACAATCGTCGCGTCGAGTACCACCATGAGTTGGCAGGCGGCGATGACCGTGAGGGCGATTCCAGGACGCCCCTCCCTGCGGGCTGTGCCCGGTTTGCGCTGTGCTTCTAACTGAGAGGTTGTCACTATGGGTCCCCCACACCTGAGTTAGTGAACGGATGCGTTCACTGAGTCGTCAACGGTAGTGACTCCCCAACAGTGAACGCAAGCGTTCACTGGCACTACCGCACTGCTGCGTTGGAGAGTTGTTGATGGTTACTTCGCGTCCTGCGGCCGCCGCTCGGCCGCAGTCGGCGTCATTGCGCCGCCGCGGACCAGTGCTGGAGCGGGCGATCCTCGACGCCGCGCTCGAGCAGTTGAGTACGGTCGGCTGGAACGGCCTCACCATGGAGGGTGTCGCCACCCTCGCCCAGACCGGCAAGGCCGCGGTCTACCGCCGCTGGCCCTGCAAGGAGGACCTGGTCGCGGACGCCCTGCAGGCGGGGCTGCCGGCCCTTGAGGACGCACCCGATCAGGGAAGCGCCCGCGAGGACCTGTATCACCTCTGCCGTCGGATGCGTGCGGCGATGTATTCGAAGCCGGGGTTCGCGCTCCGCTCTGTGCTTCACGAATGCGATTCGTCCACGGCTGAGCGATTCCATGCCCTGATCTTCAGCGGTGTCATCGAACCCTCGGTCCGTCTCCTCCGGCAGGTTGTGCGCCGGGGAATCGAGCGGGGCGACGTCCGGTCCGACGCCTTGGACGACCTGGTCTGCGATGTGATCCCCGCGATGATGATGTACCGCTCCAAGGTGTGCGGAAGCGAATGGGAGGACATGGATATCGCCGAGATGATCGATCGGGTCATGGTGCCCCTGCTCCGTCCGCGCGCGGGCTGAGTCCGGCGGCGGGCCGGAGATCGGGATCCGGGGTTTTGTGGCCCGCCCGAGCGGCGTAACCTGTCTGGCGCCATGGCGTACGAACCACCCACCCACACCGTTGAGCGCTCACTCCGGGCCACCACAGGTGCCAAGATCATTGCCGGAGTCGACGAGGTCGGACGCGGGGCGTGGGCCGGACCGGTCACGGTATGCGCCGCCGTCACGGGACTGCGCAGGCCTCCTGCCGGGCTCACCGACTCCAAGCTGATCAGCCCCAAGCGCCGTACGGAGCTGGCCGAGCAACTGGAGGACTGGGTCACCTCGCACGCATTGGGGCACGCTTCCCCGGAGGAGATCGACGACCTGGGAATGACCGCGGCTCTGCGTCTCGCCGCCGTGCGCGCGCTGGACGCACTGCCGGTGCGGCCGGACGCGGTCATCCTCGACGGCAAGCATGACTACCTGGGCCTGCCGTGGCAGGTCCGTACGGTCATCAAGGGGGACCGATCCTGCGTCGCGGTCGCGGCTGCTTCGGTGATCGCCAAAGTGCGCAGGGACGCGCTGATGGCCGAACTCGGGCTGGAGTCGGCGGCGTACGAGCCGTTCGGGTTCGCCGACAACGCCGGCTACCCCTCGCCCGTCCATAAGGCGGCGCTGGAGGAGCTGGGTCCCACTCCGTACCACCGGCTCTCCTGGGCCTATCTCGACGCGTTGCCGCAATGGCGGCATCTCAAGAAGGTCCGGATCTCCGTGGAGGCGGCCGCTCTGGAAGGCGGGGGCCAACTCGGCTTCGACTTCTGAACCGGCCGGCCCGACGACCGCTGTGCGGACCGGATGACCTGTCCGGTCGCACTTATGTGCCCACCCGCCGATGCCCGCCGCACCGGCGTTTGATAGATATCCATCATGCCTCTCATCCCCGAGGAGCCTCAGATTCACGAGAGTGCCCAGGGTCCCCGCGCCACTCAGGCCGCAGGCCGCACCGCGCCGACCCCCCGTCCCGTACCCGGTCCGCGTACCGCGGCCGCGCCCCGTCCCGGACGCCCGGGCCCCGGCCCGGCCAGGCCCGCGCCGCCCGCCCAGCGCACGCACACCTCCGCCGGGCAGCCCCAGTCACCGCGGCCGGAGAATCGTTCCGTGCCGCAGATCCAGCTCATCCCCGCTTCTGCCGAAGGTGCGCTCGACGCCGCCGGCGAGGCCGTCGACCTGCTGCTCGACTCCGGTCGTGCTCCCGGCGACATCCTCGTGCTGACCACAGGGGAACAGCACCCCTGGGCCGCGCATGAGCTGTCCTTCGGCGAGACCGCGTACTGGGCTCAGCACGACGTCGGCGACGACGTGTTCTACGCGGACGCCGCTTCGGCGGACCGTGCGTCGGCCCGTCCCGTGGTCGTCGTCGCCGTCAACGGCGGCAGCGACGAGGGTGCAGCCCAGGCGCTGCCCGTCGCCATGGGCCGTGCGGGCGCGCTGTTCATCGTGTGCGGTGACCCGAACCGCATCAACGCGGCACTCGGCGCGGGCGTCTGAGCCGAAAGGCTCTGCGCCCGCACCCGGGGCACGTGCCGTCCGGGCACCGGGCTGTCCGGTGCTACGGCTGCTCTGCCGCGCCGCCCGTACCGTGTGCGCGGTGCGGTCGGCGCAACACCGGCGCCCCGTCGCACAGCGGGTCACTCGGGCTGCACCTGCCCGAGCGCCCGCGGAGACGGTCCCGGGCTCGGTTCAACGCGCCGCCGTGCGGCGCAACGCTTCGGCGGCGCCGCTCGCGGTGCGCAGGGGGATCGGTCCAGGATCGGCCACGATGTCTGCGAAACCATCAGTCAGGGAGTCGGAGTTGGGCCGTCGGCCGCCGCGTCCCTCACCCAGCACCTGCCAACCTCCGTGCGTCAGCGTGATGTACGCACCGCAGCGAAGCCCGTGCAGCGTGCACGCGTCCCGCAGCCCCCACATCCAAGCACCGTCCTCCTCCGTCCAGCGTTCGTCGCCCTCGCGGCAGTAGAGCAGCACGGCGGTACGCACCGGAGCACGGCGGCGCAGGTCGTGCGGAATGACCCGGCGCAGATGCGCCAGCAGGGCGTTACGGAACTCCCAGCCGTCCACGGGGACGGAACGCCGGGCGAACGAAGCGCTGGCGGTGAGCCGTTCCTCATGGTCGAGCACGGCGACGACAGCCGTCGACGGCGTTGGCCGATGACGGACGTGGAGGCCGCTCACGACCTCGCGCGGGTTGCGGAGCAGAGGTATTCCGGCTGCCGTCCACTCGGCGGGTTCGAGCAACCTGGCAAGGCGGCTGGCGGAATTGACCGATGGGTTGATCGAAGTGGCTGCGGACGAGGCGAATCCGAAGGTCACGGTCCTCCCTTCGCATACGCGCCCACAGTGCGGGCAGGGGTCGGGTGAGGGCGCACCGCGGCACAGCCCTTCCGGACCGCGATCGGACGGTGCGGGGGCGTTTCCAATTCTTGCGGGCCTACGGGCACGCGGCAACGAGCAATTGAGACCGCTGACTGGAATGCGCACGTATGGTGCTCATATCCCTGCCCATCCTGGCCTGATGTCACGCCCCATTCATGCCTGAACCGCGAGGACCAGCGGGAACACGCCTTCTGCCCCTGCTCGGCGCAACAGCCGAGAAACGACGGCCAAGGTCCAGCCACTGTCGGAGAGGTCATCGATGAGCAGCACGGGACCACCGGCCGACTCGACCGCGCGGGCCAGATCGGGCGGCACGACAAGGGCCTCGTGCAGGCCGCGCACCCGCTGAGCGCTGTTCGTCCGCGAGATATGCGCGTCTTCCGCCCCCGGCGCGTATTCGACCGTGCCGAGGAACGGCATACGGCCGACCTCGGCGATCCGGGCGCCGAGCGAACCGACGAGCTGCGGCTTGCCACGCGAGGCGACAGTGACCACCCCGACCGGGCGGGACGTTGCGTCACCAGCTCCGGATGCCCAGCCACCGGCCCCCTTGGCCCAGTCGGCCAGCACGCTCACGACGGCCTTCACCACATCGTCCGGCACCGGTCCGTCAGGAGCCTGAGGGGCGAGCATCGGGCGCAACCGGTTGCCCCAGCCGATGTCGGACAGCCGCCCGAGCGCCCTGCCCGTGAACGACTGTTCCCCGACGGGGATACGTCCCTTCAGGTCGATACCGACCGCTGCCAGCCCTGTGGGCCACATCTTGCGAGGCTCCACCTCCACACCGGGGCGGCTGAGCTCTCCGCGCGCCGCATCCAGGGCGGCGCTGGACACCCCGGCATCGAAGCGTGCCCCCGCGCAGTTGTCGCAGCGACCGCACGGGGCGGCCTCCTCGTCGTCCAACTGCCGCCGCAGAAACTCCATCCGGCAACCCACCGCCGACGCGTAGTCACGCATCGCCTGCTGCTCGGCCTCCCGCTGCCGCGCCACCCACGCATACCGGTCTGAGTCGTACACCCAGGGCTGTCCGGTCGTGCTCCAGCCGCCCTTCACCCGGCGTACCGCCCCGTCCACGTCGAGGACCTTGAGCATCGTCTCCAGCCGCGTACGCCGGAGCTCGACCAGGGGCTCCATCGCGGGCAGCGAGAGCGGCCTGCCCGCCTGCGCCAGCACATCCAGCGTGCGGCGCACCAGCTCTTCCGGAGGGAAGGCGACTGAGGCGAAGTACTGCCAGATCGCCTCGTCCTCCTTACCGGGCAGAAGCAGCACCTCGGCGTGCTCCACACCTCGCCCGGCCCGGCCCACCTGCTGGTAATAGGCGATGGGTGACGAGGGCGAGCCGAGGTGGACCACGAATCCCAGATCGGGCTTGTCGAAGCCCATGCCCAGCGCGGAGGTGGCCACGAGGGCCTTCACCCGGTTCGCCTGCAGATCGTCCTCGGCCTGCTGGCGGTCCGCGTTCTCGGTGCGGCCGGTGTACGACGACACGGTGTGACCACAGTGCCGCAGATACGCCGTGACCTCCTCGGCTGCGGCGACCGTGAGGGTGTAGATGATTCCGGAGCCGGGCAGGTCGCCCAGATGGTCGGCCAGCCAGGCCAGGCGGTGGGCGGCATCGGGGAGCTGAACAACACTCAGGCTGAGACTCTCCCGGTCGAGCGGCCCTCTGAGCACCAGCGCGTCCGTGCCCGCGCCCGTCCCCAGCTGCTCGGCCACATCCGCGGTCACCCGTGCGTTGGCCGTGGCGGTGGTGGCGAGCACCGGAACACCCGGCGGAAGATCCGCGAGCATCGTGCGCAGCCGCCGGTAGTCGGGACGGAAGTCATGGCCCCAGTCCGAGATGCAGTGCGCCTCGTCCACGACCAGGAGCCCGGTTGCCGCGGCGAGCTTGGGCAGCACCTGGTCACGGAAATCCGGATTGTTGAGGCGCTCCGGACTGACCAGCAGAACGTCGACCTCGCCGGCGGTCACCTCTGCCTGGACGGTGTCCCACTCCTCCGTGTTCGACGAGTTGATCGTCCGGGCGCGGATACCGGCCCGGGCCGCGGCCTCCACCTGGTTGCGCATGAGTGCGAGCAACGGCGACACGATCACGGTCGGACCGCTGCCGCGCTCACGCAGCAGGGACGTCGCGACGAAATACACCGCGGACTTGCCCCAGCCCGTCCGCTGCACGACCAGCGCTCTGCGCTTGTCGGCGACGAGCGCCTCGATCGCCCGCCACTGGTCCTCGCGGAGCCTGGCGGTGCCGGTGGTGTCCCCGACGAGGCGTGCGAGTACGAAGTCGGCCGATGCCCGGAGATCTGCGCGGTCTGCGTTGGTCATGCCCCCATGCAACCCGATGGGACGGACAAAGCGCGAACGAGGCCGCCAGCCTGTGGATAACGTTATCCACAGGGGTCGCGGATCCGGGGCGGTCCGCGGGACCGTCGTGCCATGAACAAGCACCACGAACCCACCGGACCGGCCGACGAGCAGCAGCAGATCACGCTGCGCGGAGCTGGCGAACTGGCCGATGCCCTGCCCTACATGCTGGGCTTCCACCCGACTGATTCGATCGTGATGGTCGCACTCCACGGCAGCCGCGGCCGCTTCGGCGGACGCCTCAGGCTGGGCATCCCGGAATCGCCGCGGGAGTGGCTGCCCGTGGCCCAGCACCTCGCCGAATGCCTCGTGGAAGGCAGTGAGCGGCGCGGCGCCCGGCCAGACGGCATTGTCGTCTTCCTTTGCCAGGACCCGGGAGAAGCAGAGACGGGCTCCGCGGTGATGGAGCGGCTGAGGCCGCTCGCGCAGTGGCTGAGGACGTCCTGCGGCTCGCTCGACGTTCCGGTCCACGAGGCGCTCTGCATTTCCGGCGGCCGCTTCTGGTCGTACTGCTGCCCGGATTCCCGCTGCTGTCCGGCGGAGGGGACAGCAATGGCGATGCAGGGCACATCCGTCATGGCCGCGGCCGCGGCCTACGCCGGTATCCAGGTCCGCGGATCGCTGAGAGAGATGGAGGCGCGCCTGCAGCCCATGACCACTCCGTCCGCAGCCGGTCAGGAACGAGCACTCGATTCCGCGGGCGCCGCGCTCGTGCCCAGGATCCTGGACAGCCAGAGCAGGGAGCAGGTCGGAAAGGAGACCCTGCGGCTCGCGCGCAGGCTGATGAAGCGCCTGGGGGAGAGGGCGACCGTGGGCGTCGGTTGGTCCACGGCTGACGTGCGGGACGACAGGATCATCTCGGACGACGAGGCGGCGGCGGTGATCCTCGGCCTCCAGGACCGGGACACCCGGGATCACGCGGCGGGCTGGATGGAGGGGCAGGAGGCCGATCGCGCGCTGCGACTGTGGCGGGCGCTGTCGCGTCGGTGTGTCGGCCCGTACGCGGAGCATGCGGCCGCCCCGCTCTCCCTGGCCGGCTGGGTCTCCTGGTCGATCGGCGACGAACCAGGTGCGCGGGTCGCGCTCAGCCTGGCCCTGCGTGCCGACCCCGAGTACGTCTTCGCCCGGCTGCTCCATCAGGCATGCAATGAGGGGCTG
Organism: Streptomyces sp. NPDC054841; assembly: GCF_053611045.1. Taxonomy (NCBI): domain Bacteria; kingdom Bacillati; phylum Actinomycetota; class Actinomycetes; order Kitasatosporales; family Streptomycetaceae; genus Streptomyces; species Streptomyces sp. NPDC054841. The sequence goes on from NZ_JBSGZO010000372.1 coordinate 8,326, forward strand.
GACCCCGAGGCACTGCGCCGCTGTCTGCGCCAGGAGCGCGCCGCACCGGTGCCGCGTGCCTCGGCCACCCCCGCTTCGGCCGCGCCTGCTTCGCGTGCCTCGGCCACCCCCGCTTCGGCCGCGCCTGCTTCGCGGGCCTCTTCGGCCACCCCGGCTTCGGCCGCTCCCGCCTCGGCCACTCCCGCTTCGGCCGCGCCTGCTTCGCGGGCCTCTTCGGCCACCCCCGCCTCGGTACCCCCTGGCTCGGCCGCG
>NZ_JBSGZO010000373.1:0-8569 GCF_053611045.1 Streptomyces sp. NPDC054841
CCCTTGTCCGGTCGGGGACTGGGCAGGCGCCGCGTCTGTTCCGTACGCCGTTGTACGGGCAGTATTCGGGGGGTGGGGCTCAGACCATCAGCGAGCGGTCCGTCGGGCGGATCGGCGCGGGCAGTTCGCTCGCACCCGTCAGGAAGCGGTCCACTCCGCGCGCGGCCGAGCGGCCCTCGGCGATCGCCCAGACGATGAGCGACTGGCCACGGCCCGCGTCGCCGGCGACGAAGACGCCGTCCACGTTGGTGGTGAAGTCCGCGTCGCGCGCGACGTTGCCGCGCTCGTCCAGCTCCAGGCCGAACTGCGAGACCAGACCGTTCTGGACGTCCGTGCCGGTGAAGCCCATGGCCAGGGTGACCAGCTGGGCCGGGATCTTCCGCTCCGTGCCCGGCTTCTGGGTGAGCTTGCCGTCGACGAACTCGACCTCGACCAGGTGCAGGGACTGGACGTTGCCGTCCTCATCGCCCTCGAAGTGGGTGGTGGAGACGGAGTAGACCCGCTCGCCGCCCTCCTCGTGCGCGGACGTGACCTTGTAGAGCATCGGGAACGTCGGCCAGGGCTGGTGGCCCGGGCGGTCGTCGCCCGGACGCGGCATGATCTCCAGCTGGGTGACGGAGGCCGCGCCCTGGCGGTGGGCCGTGCCGACGCAGTCGGCGCCGGTGTCGCCGCCGCCGATGACCACGACGTGCTTGCCCTCGGCGGTGATGGGCGGGGCCACGAAGTCGCCCTCGACGACCTTGTTGGCGAGCGGCAGGTACTCCATCGCCTGGTGGATGCCGTTCAGCTCACGGCCCGGCACCGGCAGATCGCGGGCGGTCGTGGCGCCGGCGGCGATGACGACGGCGTCGTACCGGCGGCGCAGCTTCGCCGCGTCGATGTCACGGCCGATCTCCACGCCCGTGCGGAACTTGGTGCCCTCCGCGCGCATCTGCTCGATACGGCGGTTGATGTGCCGCTTCTCCATCTTGAACTCGGGGATGCCGTAGCGGAGCAGTCCGCCGATGCGGTCGGCGCGCTCGTACACGGCGACGGTGTGGCCCGCCCGGGTCAGCTGCTGGGCGGCGGCCAGGCCCGCGGGGCCCGAGCCGATGACCGCGACCGTCTTGCCGGACAGCCGCTCGGGCGGCTGCGGCTTGACGTCGTTGGCGTCCCACGCCTTGTCGATGATGGAGACTTCGACGTTCTTGATGGTGACGGCCGGCTGGTTGATGCCGAGGACGCAGGCCGCCTCGCACGGGGCGGGGCAGAGCCGGCCCGTGAACTCCGGGAAGTTGTTCGTGGCGTGCAGCCGCTCACTGGCGGCCTGCCAGTCCTCGCGGTACGCGTAGTCGTTCCACTCGGGGATCAGGTTCCCGAGCGGACAGCCGTTGTGGCAGAACGGGATGCCGCAGTCCATGCAGCGCCCGGCCTGCTTGCTGATGATCGGCAGCAGGGAGCCGGGAACGTAGACCTCGTTCCAGTCCTTGACTCGCTCGCCCACCGGACGGGTCTTGGCGACCTCGCGTCCGGTGGTCAGGAAGCCCTTGGGGTCAGCCATTGGTCGCCGCCTCCATCATCTTCTCGGTGGTCTCCTGCTCGGAGAGACCGGCGAGCTCAGCGGCGTCCTTGGCGGCGAGCACTGCCTTGTACGTGGTCGGGATGATCTTGCTGAACCGGTCCACGACCGCGGACCAGTCGGCAAGCAGCTTCTCGGCGACGGTGGAGCCCGTCTCCTCGTGGTGGCGGCGCACGACGTCGTGCAGCCACTGCTTGTCGGTGTCGCCCAGGGCCTCGACGGCGTTCACGTTGCCGACGTTGACGTTGTCCCGGTCGAGGTCGATGACGTACGCGACACCGCCGGACATACCAGCCGCGAAGTTACGGCCCGTCCCGCCGAGGACGACGGCGTGGCCGCCGGTCATGTACTCGCAGCCGTGGTCGCCCACGCCTTCGGAGACCACCAGCGCGCCGGAGTTGCGGACGCAGAAGCGTTCGCCGGTGCGGCCGCGCAGGAACAGCTCGCCGCCGGTCGCGCCGTACGCGATGGTGTTGCCCGCGATCGTCGAGTACTCGGCGAGGTGGTCGGCACCGCGGTCCGGGCGGACGACGACGCGGCCGCCGGAGAGGCCCTTGCCGACGTAGTCGTTGGCGTCGCCTTCCAGGCGCAGCGTGACACCGCGCGGCAGGAACGCGCCGAAGGACTGGCCGGCCGAGCCGGTGAAGGTGATGTCGATGGTGTCGTCGGGCAGGCCCGCACCGCCGAACTTCTTGGTCACCTCATGGCCGAGCATCGTGCCCACGGTCCGGTTGATGTTCCGGATGGCGACCTGGGCGCGGACCGGCTGGGCCTCCTCGGCGGAGGGCGCGGCCAGCGCGTCGGCGGCCAGCTCGATCAGCTCGTTGTCCAGGGCCTTCGCCAGGCCGTGGTCCTGCTCGACGAGCTGGTGGCGTACGGCGCCGTCGGGCAGCTCGGGAACGTGGAAGAGGGGGTCGAGGTCGAGGCCCTGTGCCTTCCAGTGGTTCACGGCCCGGGTGGTGTCGAGCATCTCGGCGTGGCCGACGGCCTCCTGCAGCGTGCGGAAGCCCAGCTCGGCGAGGAGCTCGCGGACCTCTTCGGCGATGAACTCGAAGAAGTTCACGACGAATTCGGCCTTGCCGGAGAAGCGTTCCCGCAGGACCGGGTTCTGGGTGGCGATACCGACCGGGCAGGTGTCCAGGTGGCAGACGCGCATCATCACGCAGCCGGAGACGACGAGCGGCGCGGTCGCGAAACCGAACTCCTCGGCGCCGAGCAGCGCGGCGATGACGACGTCACGGCCGGTCTTCAGCTGGCCGTCGGTCTGCACGACGATGCGGTCGCGCAGGCCGTTGAGCAGCAGCGTCTGCTGGGTCTCGGCGAGGCCGAGCTCCCAGGGACCGCCCGCGTGCTTCAGCGAGGTCAGCGGCGAGGCGCCGGTGCCGCCGTCGTGGCCGGAGATGAGGACGACGTCCGCGTGGGCCTTGGAGACACCCGCGGCGACCGTGCCGACACCGACCTCCGACACCAGCTTCACGTGGATGCGGGCGGCCGGGTTGGCGTTCTTGAGGTCGTGGATCAGCTGAGCCAGGTCCTCGATGGAGTAGATGTCGTGGTGCGGCGGCGGGGAGATCAGGCCGACACCGGGCGTGCTGTGCCGGGTCTTGGCGATCCACGGGTAGACCTTCTGGCCGGGCAGCTGGCCGCCCTCACCGGGCTTGGCGCCCTGGGCCATCTTGATCTGGATGTCGTCGGCGTTGACCAGGTACTCGGACGTGACACCGAAGCGGCCGGAGGCGACCTGCTTGATCGACGAACGCCGCGCCGGGTCGTACAGACGGTCCGGGTCCTCGCCGCCCTCACCGGTGTTGGACTTGCCGCCCAGCTGGTTCATGGCGATGGCGAGGGTCTCGTGCGCCTCCCTGGAGATGGAGCCGTACGACATGGCGCCGGTGGAGAAGCGCTTGACGATCTCGCTGACGGGCTCGACCTCGTCGATGGAGATCGGCTCGCGCCCGCTGTCGAGGCTGAAGAGGCCGCGGAGCGTCATGAGCCGCTCGGCCTGCTCGTTCACCCGGTCCGTGTACTTCTTGAAGATGTCGTACCGCTTGCTGCGCGTGGCGTGCTGCAGACGGAAGACCGTCTCCGGGTCGAAGAGGTGCGGCTCGCCCTCGCGGCGCCACTGGTACTCGCCGCCGATCTCCAGCGCGCGGTGCGCCGGGGCGATCCCGCTGGCCGGGTACGCCTTGGCGTGCCGGGCGGCGACCTCCTTGGCGATGACGTCGAGGCCCGCGCCGCCGATCTTGGTGGCGGTGCCGTTGAAGTACTTGTCGACGAAGGCCTCGTCGAGACCCACGGCCTCGAAGACCTGCGCGCCGCGGTAGGAGGCGACGGTCGAGATGCCCATCTTCGACATGACCTTCAGGACGCCCTTGCCGAGGGCGTAGATCAGGTTGCGGATGGCCTTCTCGGGCTCGATGCCCTCGATGAACGTACCGGCGCGCAGCAGGTCCTCGACGGACTCCATCGCGAGGTACGGGTTGACGGCGGCGGCGCCGTAGCCGATGAGCAGCGCGACGTGGTGCACCTCGCGGACGTCACCGGCCTCGACCAGCAGGCCCACGTGGGTGCGCTGCTTGGTGCGGATGAGGTGGTGGTGCACGGCGGCGGTGAGCAGCAGCGACGGGATCGGGGCGTGCTCGGCGTCGGAGTGCCGGTCGGAGAGCACGATCAGCCGGGCGCCGTCCTCGATGGCGGCGTCGGCCTCGGCGCAGATCTCCTCGATCCGGGCGGCCAGCGTCTCGCCGCCGCCGGAGACCCGGTAGAGGCCGGAGAGCGTCACGGCCGTCATGCCGGGCATGTCGCCGTCGGCGTTGATGTGGATGAGCTTGGCCAGCTCGTCGTTGTCGATCACCGGGAAGGGCAGGGTGACGCTCCGGCACGACGCGGCGGTCGGCTCCAGGAGGTTGCCCTGCGGGCCGAGGGACGAGCGCAGCGAGGTGACGAGCTCCTCGCGGATGGCGTCCAGTGGCGGGTTGGTGACCTGCGCGAAGAGCTGGGTGAAGTAGTCGAAGAGCAGCCGGGGCCGCTCGGAGAGGGCCGCGATCGGGGAGTCCGTACCCATGGAGCCGAGGGGCTCACCGCCGGTACGGGCCATCGGCGCGAGGATGACACGCAGTTCTTCCTCGGTGTAGCCGAAGGTCTGCTGGCGGCGGGTGACCGAGGCGTGGGTGTGGACGATGTGCTCGCGCTCGGGGAGGTCCTCGAGCTCGATCTCACCCGCCTCCAGCCAGTCCTGGTACGGCTGCTCGGCGGCCAGGGCGGCCTTGATCTCGTCGTCCTCGATGATGCGGTGCTCGGCGGTGTCGACGAGGAACATCTTGCCGGGCTGGAGGCGGCCCTTGCGGACGACCTTGGCGGGGTCGATGTCCAGGACACCGACCTCGGAGGAGAGGACGACGAGGCCGTCGTCGGTGACCCAGTAGCGGCCGGGGCGCAGACCGTTGCGGTCGAGGACCGCGCCGACCTGGGTGCCGTCGGTGAAGGTGACACAGGCGGGGCCGTCCCAGGGCTCCATCATCGTGGAGTGGTACTGGTAGAAGGCGCGCCGGGCCGGGTCCATGGAGTCGTGGTTCTCCCACGCCTCGGGGACCATCATCAGAACGCTGTGGGGCAGGGAGCGCCCGCCGAGGTGGAGCAGCTCCAGGACCTCGTCGAAGGAGGCGGAGTCGGAGGCGTCCGGCGTACAGACCGGGAAGATCCGCTCCAGCTTCTCCGCCCCGAAGAGATCACTGACCAGCTGCGACTCACGGGCGCGCATCCAGTTGCGGTTGCCCTTGACCGTGTTGATCTCGCCGTTGTGCGCGACGAAGCGGTACGGGTGGGCCAGCGGCCAGCTCGGGAAGGTGTTCGTGGAGAACCGGGAGTGGACGAGCGCGACGGCGGTGGCGAATCGGCGGTCGGACAGGTCCGGGAAGAAGGGCTCCAGCTGTCCGGTGGTCAGCATGCCCTTGTAGACGATGGTGCGGGCGGAGAGCGACGGGAAGTACACCCCGGCCTCGCGCTCGGCGCGCTTGCGCAGCACGAACGCCTTGCGGTCGAGGACGATGCCCGTGGCCGTGCCGTCCGCGTCCGCGACGAAGAGCTGGCGGAAGACCGGCATCGTCGAGCGGGCGGTGGCACCGAGGAGCTCGGGGGCGATGGGGACCTCGCGCCAGCCGAGGACGTTCAGGCCCTCCTCCGCGGCGATCGTCTCGATCTGTGGGACGGCCTCGTCCTGGGCGCCCTCGGGGATGAAGGCGATGCCGACGGCGTACGAGCCGGCCTCGGGAAGCTCGAATGCGGTGACCTCGCGCAGGAACGCGTCCGGGACCTGGAGAAGGATGCCGGCGCCGTCGCCCGAGTCGGGCTCGGAGCCGGTGGCGCCTCGGTGCTCCAGGTTGCGCAGAACGGTCAACGCCTGCTCGACCAGCTCATAGCTGGCAACACCGGTGAGGGTGGCCACGAACCCGACACCGCAGGCGTCGTGTTCGTTACGGGGGTCGTACATCCCCTGCGGGGCGGGGCGACCGTCCATGGGCGACCAGGCGTAGGAACGCATCGGCTCTCCCGTCGTCGTCGTGGCATGTGGTGGTGCCGAGGGACGACGTTGGCCCTCCGCTGAAATTTCGTGCAGGTTACATGATGGAGTGAATCTCGGGTACCGGATAGCCCATTCCAACATGCGGACACCGCGATCTTGGGTCTGGTAGCGGCGCAAGTGAGGAGGGTACGGACAGGTCGACCTCAGATCGGTGTCCGCGATCCCGGTGCAGAGCAGGCTTCATTGCCCACAGCGCTTACGGCTCATGCCCGGTTGTCAAGGACTCGAAACCGCAACGTAACGGCTACTTATGTGGAGCCACGCATAGTGTCCCACCGAGTGCCGGGGTTTGGCACCGGGACGTACCTCACAGGGTACCGGGCGCGGGCCCGAACCGTCAGGATCGGACTCCGCGCAGGTCGCCGCAGGTCCCGCCGGGGTCAGACCGCCGCGCCGATGAGTGACCCGATTCCGTACGTCACGGCGGCCGCGGCCCCGCCCAGCGCGAGCTGCCGCAGCCCGCTGAACCACCAGCCGCGGGCGGTCACCCTGGCGACCAGCGCACCGCACGCGAAGAGCCCGAGGAGCGCCAGCAGGACCGCGGGCCACAGCGCGGTGGCGCCGAGCAGATACGGCAGCACGGGCACCAGCGCGCCCAGCGCGAACGAGGCGAAGGACGAGACGGCGGCGACGGCCGGCGACGGCAGGTCGTCCGGGTCGATGCCGAGCTCCTCGCGGGCGTGGATCTCGAGTGCCTGCTCGGGGTCCCGGGACAGCTGCATGGCCACCTCGCGGGCGAGCGCGGGCTCGACGCCACGGGCCACGTACAGCGCGGCCAGCTCCTCCATCTCGTCGACCGGGTGCTTGCGCAATTCGCGACGCTCGACGTCCAGTTCGGCCTGGACGAGCTCGCGCTGCGAGGCCACGGAGGTGTACTCACCGGCCGCCATGGAGAAGGCTCCGGCCGCGAGACCGGCGAGCCCGGTGATGACGATGGCCTGCTGGGACACGGCGCCGCCCGCGACACCGGTCATCAGGGCGAGGTTGGAGACGAGACCGTCCATCGCACCGAACACCGCGGGACGCAGCCAGCCGCCGTTCACATCGCGGTGCGTGTGGTTGTCGCGGTGCGCCGCGTGAAGTGTCGCCTCGGTCTCGATGATGGACACAGCTCTCCCCTTGCTCCCAGGGCGGGTGCGTACATACGCCCCGCTCCCCCTCAACACCTCGAAAGTACGCGCGATGTAAGGGGCGCGCCAGCAAGGCAGGCTTTACTTACCTGGTGGCAGGCGGGTGACACGGAGGTTCACCGCGCCGCACCCGGCGCCCGGCGTGGCAGAGATCCAGGAACAGGCCCAGTGCCGCATAAAGCCTCATAAAGGGGTGACGCGTTGGAGTGGATTGCATGCGATCGGGCCCGCGGCGCGCTTCTCGGACTGGCGGTGGGAGATGCGCTCGGGGCGCCCGCGGAGAACATGCGGCCGTCCGAGATCCGCCGCCGGTGGGGCCGGATCGAGGGCTTCGTCACCGAGAGTCCGGCCGGTACGGACGACACGGAGTACGCGATCTTCTCCGGGCTGCTGCTCGCCCGGCACGGGTCCGCCCTGACCGTCGCGCATGTCGAGAAGGCCTGGCACCACTGGATCGCCGACCTCGACGAGGGACCGTTCCGGGGGGCGGGCTTCAGCGAGCGGGGGACGCTGGAGAACCTCCGCCGCGGTCTGGCCGCCCCCATCACGGCCCAGCACCGGCACGCCTGGAGCGACGGGCTCGCCATGCGGGCGGCTCCCTTCGGCGTCTTCGCGGCGGGCCTCCCCGACGAGGCCGCGCGGCTGGTCGCCATCGACGGCTGCGTCAGCCACGACGGCGAGGGCATCTACGGCGGCCAGGCCGTGGCGGCGGGGGTGGCCGCGGCGATGGCGGGCGCCGGGCCCGCCGGGGTCATCGGCGCGGCGCTGTCCGTCGTCCCGATGGACTCGTGGACCGCGCGCTCCATGCGGCGCGCGGTCGTCGCCGCGGAACGGGCGGAGCCCGACCCCCTCAGCCGCGAACGCACGGTCCGCTCCGCCGTCGTCATCGGCGGCTACCCCTGGACGGACCTCGCGCCCGAGGCGGTCGGCCTCGCCTTCGGCGCTTTCGCGGCGGCCCGCGGCGACTTCCGTACGTCCGTCCTCACCGCGGTCAACATGGGCCGCGACGCCGACACCACGGCGGCGGTCGCGGGCGCCCTCGCCGGCGCGATGTCCGGCGCCTCCGCCATCCCCCCGGACTGGGCAGCCGCGATCGGCCCCGTCCGCGGCAGCTGCCTGCCCTCGATGCGCGGCTACCACGTCCTCGACATCGCGGACCTCCTCACCCCGTACGACGACACCGAGGCCCTTTCATGACCCCCCGCCCCCTCGACCCCACCCCCCAGCCCACCCCAGACCCCCCGGACGCCCCACCGGACCTCACCCCCGGGACACCCCCGGACCTCACCCCCGAGGCCC
>NZ_JBSGZO010000374.1:0-8529 GCF_053611045.1 Streptomyces sp. NPDC054841
GCTTCGAAGACGGTCCGCGGGCCGATGGAACCGATCGGTCCCGGCCCGCAGCACGCCGTTCCGCGGACGCGCACCGTACCCCGGGCCGATGCGGTCCGGCCGAGCTCGTAGGCTCGGGGCATGGCGGGTACACAGGCACGTGGGACGGAACGGGGACCGGGGCGGCCGCGCGAGGAGCGGGTCACCGGGGCGGTCCTGAACGCGGTCGTCGAGCTGGTCACCGAGCAGGGCCTGCAGGCGGTCACGATGGACGCCGTCGCCGCCCGGGCGGGGGTGAGCAAGCCCGCCATCTACCGGCGCTGGCCCACCAAGCAGGATCTGCTCATCGCCGCTGCCGAGACCCGTATCGGCACCCTGTCGGTGCCCGATCTGGGGGACTTCCGCGACGAGCTCCGTGTCGTGCTCATGGCACGTCTGGAGGCGTACCGCCTGCCGGGATCGGATCGTCTGATCGCAGGCATGATCGGCGCGGCGGCGGAGGCAGGCGCCACGCGGGGCCAGTACGCGCAGTACACCGAGCGCATCACCAGCGAGACCAGGAACATCCTCGAACGCGGTATCGCCCGCGGTGACGTGCGCCCCGACACCGACGTCCGGGCCGCGGCCACTCTGGTGGCCGCACCCCTGCTCTTCCGGCTGGTCGGCGAGCAGGAGCTGCCCGACGCCCGGCTCGTGGACACCCTGGTGGACCTCGTCGCCCGCGCTGTCGGCTCGGCTTCCTGAGCCGCTCCCCTCACCGCCGCGAACCGGCTCGAACATCGACGCCCGCAGACCCTTGCCACGCCCTACCCCAATAACGATACTTCCAGGAACGAAATCCGGACCGTCGTTCTGGAGAGCCATGGACAGCGTCGTCACCACCTCTGTTTCCGCCCTCGACAAGCCCCTGATGCACTTCGGGAAGCGCACGCTGGAGCGCACCGCGCCGGGGCTGCCCTCGGCCGAGTACCACCGGCTGGGCATCCGCCCGCTCACCCCGCACATCGGCGCCGAGATCGACGGCGTCGACCTCTCGCTCCCGGTCGGCGAGGACCTCGCCGAGGAGCTCAGGCAGGCTCTGCTGGAGTGGAAGGTGATCTTCTTCCGCGACCAGGACGCCTTCGATGCGCAGTCCCAGCTCGCGCTCTCCGGCGTATGGGGCGAGCCGGAGCCGAACCCCTTCTTCCCGAAGACCGAGACCGTCGGTGTCTCCCGGCTCGCCAAGGACGCCAAGGCCATCGGCAACAAGAACATCTGGCACAGCGACCACTCCTTCATGGCCGCGCCCGCCCTCGGCTCGGTCCTGCGCGCCGTCGAGATCCCGCCCGCGGGCGGCGACACGATGTGGGCGGACATGGCGGCCGCGTACGACAACCTGTCCCCTGAGATGCAGGAGCGCATCGACGGGCTCACCGCCGTGCACGACTGGGTGCACAGCTGGGGGGCTACGATGACGGACGATCAGATCGCCGCGCACCGGCAGAACCTGCCGCCCGTCGAGCACCCGGTGGTCGTCCGCCACCCGCGCACCGGCCGCAAGCTGCTCTACGTCAACGAGCCCTTCACCGTCCGGATCGTCGGGCTGCCGGACTCCGAGAGCCGGGACCTGCTCCACGAGCTCGTCCTCCAGGCCCGTATCCCCGAGTACCAGGTGCGGTTCCGCTGGCAGCCGGGCTCCGTCGCGATCTGGGACAACATCGCCACCCAGCACTACGCCATCAACGACTACTACCCGCAGCCCCGCGTCATGGAGCGCATCGCGATCGCGGGCGTGCCGCTCTCCTGAACCGCACCCGGACCGTCCCGCCCACGGGTCCGGGCACGAGCCCGGGCCCGCGCCACTCCCCCGTGCCTCACCCTCCCCTCTGTCCCCCGCGGAGCCCTTGTGACCGACACCGACGTCGTACCCGCTGCGCCGGCCCGCCCCCCGAAGACCACGAGCGGTCCACGACGCGCATGGACCGTCACCGCACTGCTCGTCGTCTTCATGATGATCAACTTCGCCGACAAGTCCGTGCTCGGTCTGGCGGCCGACCCGATCCGCAAGGACCTCGGCCTGTCCGCCTCCGCCTTCGGACTCGCCAGCAGCGCCTTCTTCCTGCTGTTCTCATTCTGCGGCGCCGCGGTGGGGCTGCTCGCCGACCGCATACGGCCCAAGTGGCTGCTGCTGACGATGGCCGTGCTGTGGTCCGTCGCCCAGGCCCCGCTGGCCCTGGGCGGAGGGCTCGCGGTGCTCATCGCCTCGCGTGTTCTCCTCGGCGCCGCCGAGGGGCCCGCCTTCCCCGTCGCCCAGCAGACCACCCTGTCCTGGTTCCCCAACCACCGGCGCAACCTGCCCGGCGCGCTGATCGTGCTGGGCGTCACCCTGGGGGTCCTGGTCGCCGCTCCGGTACTGACCTGGGTGATCCACCATCACGGCTGGCGCTCGGCCGTCGCCGTGGTGGCGGTCGCCGGTGTGGTGTGGGCGCTGCTGTGGATCCCCGTCGGCGGAGAGGGACGGTACGGGGCCGACTCGGCCCCCGTTGCAGCCGAGGGCGCCGAAACCGCAACCGGGCCGGACCCCGCCAGGATGCCGTACCGCCGGATCCTCGCGACCCGTACCTGGATCGGTGCCACGACCGCCTACTTCGGCACCTACTGGGTGATCGCCTTCGCCCTGGTCTGGCTCCCCTCCTACCTCCATGACGGGCTGGGCTACTCCTCGACCCGGTCCGCCCAGCTGCTGATGCTGGTCTGGGGTCTGAGCGGCGTCGTGGTGCTCGGACAGGCGGGCCTGACCGGATGGCTGCTGCGCCGCGGGACCGCGAGCCGGTGGGCCCGCGGCAGGGTCGGCGGCATCCTTCTGATCACCGGCGCCGCGGCATGCCTGGCCCTGCCGTCGGCCCCGGCCGGTGCCGTGACCGTCGTACTCCTGGTCGCCGGAGTCGCGCTCTCCGGAGCGATGAGCACCGTCGCCGTGACCACTGTCGCGGAACTGGCCCCGGCCGATCGACGCGGCGGCGCCCTGGGCATCATGAACGCCGTGGTGACCACCGCCGGTCTGATCGCGCCGACGCTGATCGGGCGCCTCGTGGACACGCACGGGGCAGCGGGCTACCGGTATGCCGTCCTGATCACCGGTGCCCTGCTCCTGCTGGGCGGAACCGCCGCCGTCACCCTGATCGACCCCGACCGCGACGCGCGCCGGCTGTCCGCGTGACGACGCACGGTCCTCGCGTCCCCCGGCGAAGTCCGCACCACGCTCGCACGGAGCACGGCCCCGCCCGCCCCCCAACCCCTGACCTTCCGCAAGGAGTGACGTGAGTTCCAGCGCCCTCGACACGTCCGTCCTCGACCGGGCCGTCGCCGACCTGCGCACCGGCGCCGTCTCCTGGTCCGCCACCCCGCTCACCGAACGCATCGCCCTGCTCGAACGGCTGCTGCCGCGCGTGGTCTGCGGCGCCGCCGACCTGGCCGCGGCCGGAGCCCGCGCCAAGGGGTACGCCCCCGACTCCCCGTGGGCCGCCGAGGACTGGACCGGCGGACCCTGGGCCCTGGCGCAGAACGCCGCAGCCCTTCTGCACGTACTGCGGCGCATCGCAACGGGCAAGCACCCGGTCGGTGCCGAGGCCGTGCACGAGCGGCGCGGCCGTACCCGGGTCGATGTCTTTCCCGCCACCGGCTGGGACAGACTGCTGCTCAACGGCTTCACGGCGCAGGTGTGGATGCGCCCGGGCACCACCGCCGACCAGGTACGCGACCGCGCCGCAGGCGAGTACCGGGGCCGGCCGGGAGGCCCCGCCGTGGCCCTGGTTCTCGGCGCCGGCAACGTCGCCGCCATCACCGCGCTCGACATCCTGCACAAGCTCTACGCCGAGGGACAGGTCGTCGTCGCCAAGATGAACCCGGTCAACGCCTATCTGCGCCCGCACTTCGAGCACGTCTTCGCCGAGTACATCGACCGCGGCTGGGTCCGCTTCGTCGACGGCGGCGCGGCCGAAGGCGGTCATCTCGCCCGCCACGAGGGCATCGACGCCATCCATGTCACCGGCAGCGACCGCACCCACGACGCCATCGTCTGGGGCACCGGCGAGGACGCCGCGCAGCGCCGGCTCGACGACCGGCCCCTGGTCGACAAGCCCTTCAGCAGTGAACTGGGCGGTGTCAGCCCCTGCATCGTGGCCCCCGGACCGTGGAGCGACTCGGACTTCCGTTTCCAGGCCGAGCACATCGTCACCAGCAAGATGAACAACTCCGGCCACAATTGCATCGCCAGCCAGGTGCTGGTCGTGCCACGCGACTGGGACGGCACGGAGCGACTGCTGGACGAGATCCGGCGAGTGCTGCGCGACCTGCCGGAGCGCACCGACTACTACCCGGGCGCGCAGCAGCGCCTCGCCGCCCTTCTCGCGGCGCACCCGGAGGCGGAGACCCACGGCGACGGCTGCCGGCTCCTCGTCCCCGACATCACCGACCACGACGACGTGCTGATCACCGACGAGGTCTTCGGCAGCGCCCTGGGCGTCGTACGGCTCCCCGGCGCGACCACGGCCGAATTCCTGCTCCACGCCGTCGACTTCGCCAACGACACCCTCCCCGGCACCCTCGGCGCCACGCTGATCGTCCACCCCAGGACGGAAAGGAGCGACCGGGCGGTGGTGGAGTCGGCGATCGCCGGTCTGCGCTACGGCACCCTGGGCGTCAACTGCTGGTCCGGGGTCGGCTTCCTGCTCGGCTTCACCCCTTGGGGCGCCTTCCCCGGCCACACCCGGCAGGACATCGGCAGCGGCATCGGCTTCGTGCACAACGCGTTCATGCTCGAGGACATCGAGAAGACCGTGCTGCGTGCCCCCTTCACCCCCGCCCCGCGCGGGCTGGTCACGGGTGACCCGTCGCTGTCCCCGCGCCCGCCGTACTTCGTCACCAACCGCACCGCGCTGACCACCGTGGAACGCGTCACCCGCTTCACGGCCGCGCCGAGCCTACGGAAACTGCCCGCCATCTTCGCCTCCGCCCTGCGCGGCTGATCCCGCCACCACATCCACGGAGTTCCCATGCTCAATCTCGCCGTCATGCTCGAGAACAGTGCCCGTGCCGTGCCCGGCCGCGCCGCCGTCGTCCTGGGCGACCAGCAGCTGACCTACGCGGAACTGGACGCCGCCGCCTGCCGCGTGGCCAACCTGCTGCGGTCGCGCGGTGTCGAGCCCGGCGACAAGGTCGCGCTGTCCTGCCCGAACCTCCCCTGGTTCCCGGTCGTCTACTACGGCATCCTCAAGGCCGGCGCGGTGGTCGTCCCGCTCAACGTGCTGCTCAAGGGCCGGGAGATCGCATACCACCTGGCCGACTCCGGGGCGAAGGCGTACTTCTGCTTCGAGGGCACCGCCGAGCTTCCGCTCGGGCAGGAGGGCTGGTCCGGCTTCGGCGGGACGCCGGGCTGCGAGCACTTCTTCCTGATGACCGCGGCCCCCACCGAGGACTCCCCGATCGACGGGGCCCAGACCCTCACGGCCGCGCTGGCCGGCCACGGTGCCGACTTCCGGACGGCTGTCACCGAGTCCGGGGACACCGCGGTCATCCTCTACACCTCCGGCACCACCGGCCTGCCCAAGGGTGCCGAACTCTCCCACTCCAACGTGACGATGAACGTGCTGACCTGCCACAAGATCTTCGGTGAGGTCGAGCACGACGTCCATCTGATCACTCTGCCGCTGTTCCACTCCTTCGGCCAGGTCGTCCAGATGAACGCCGGCCTCGCGGCGGGGGCGACCCTGGTGCTGTTGCCGCGGTTCGACGCCCGGTCGGCCCTCGGCCTGATGCAGCGCCATGCCGTCACCTTCTTCGCCGGTGTGCCCACCATGTACTGGGCCCTGCTCGAAGCGGACGCGCCCGGTGTGGACCTGACGCGGATCGCCAGGAATCTGCGGATGGCCGGCTCGGGGGGCTCGGCGCTTCCGGTGGAGATCCACCGCCGGTTCGAGGATCGGTTCGGGGTCACCATCCTGGAGGGGTACGGGCTTTCGGAGACCAGCCCGGTGGCCACCTTCTCGCCGCGCGGCGAGAAGGTGCGCCCCGGCTCCATCGGACGCCCGGTCTGGGGCGTCGAGGTGGACCTGATCAACGAAGACTGGTCCCCCGTCGAGGAGCCGGACGCGATCGGCGAGATCGTCATCCGCGGGCACAACATCATGAAGGGCTACCACAACCGTTCCGAGGCCACCGCCGAGGTGATGCGGGGCGGCTGGTTCCGCACCGGAGATCTGGCGCGCCGGGACGCCGACGGATGGTTCTACATCGTCGACCGCGCCAAGGACATGATCATCCGAGGCGGCTTCAACGTCTACCCGCGAGAGATCGAAGAAGTACTGCTCACCCACCCTGCCGTGAGCATGGCCGCGGTTATCGGAGTCCCCCATGACCGTCACGGCGAGGAGGTCAAGGCCTGCATCGTCCTCGCCCCGGGTGCGGAGCTCTCCGAGCAGGAGCTCATCGCGTGGTGCAAGGAGGAGATGGCGGGCTACAAGTACCCCCGCCTCGTGGAGTTCCTCGACGTCCTGCCCACCAACGCCACCGGCAAGATCCTCAAGCGCGAGCTCCGGGACGCGCCGGGGATCGCCGGTTCGGTTCGTGACCCTGAGCGTGCATGAGGCCCTTCTGGGCACGCTGACCGACGAGGACGCCCAGAGCACCACCCGCACCACCGGCATCACTGGCACCACTGGCACCATCGGCACAGAAGACTTCTACGGCCGGCTCCGCGAGCCCGGATCGGACCTCACCGAGGAGGCAGTTATGGCATACACCGCACAACGGGTATCGCCGCACAGGAAGATGAGGCAGGTGGCCTTCGTCGGCGGAGTCCCCGAGCCGGCGGCAGGCAGGACCGCCCGCGATCACCTGCGCGCGATCGAGGTGACCCGATGAGCACGCCGCCCCACAGCGTCGACTACGTCGTTGTCGGAGCCGGCTCGTCCGGAGCCGCGCTCGCCGGCCGGCTGACCGAGAAGGGAACGGCATCGGTCGCCCTCCTGGAGGCGGGCGGCCGGGACAAGAAGGCGGCCATCCACATCCCCGCCGCCTTCTCCCAGCTCTTCAGGACCGAACTCGACTGGGACTACTCGACCACCCCGCAGGCCGGACTCTCCGGACGCAGCATCTACTGGCCCAGGGGCCGGATGCTCGGCGGCTGCTCCTCGATCAACGCCATGATGTGGGTACGCGGGTACGCCGCCGACTACGACGAGTGGGGCGACCTCTGCGGCCCCGACTGGTCGTGGAAAGGTCTTCTGCCCTACTTCCGCCGCGTGGAAAGGATCACCGGGGCCACCGACCCGGACCACGGACGTTCCGGCCCCATGAGCATCGAGCCGCAGCGCGACCCGAATCCCCACACGGCGGCCTTCCTCGACGCCGTCAAGGAGCTCGGCCATGCCGTCGAGCCCGCCAACACAGCCACGCCCACGGGGTTTTCGCAGACCATGGTGAGCCAGCGGCGCGGTGCACGGTTCAGCACCGCGGACGGCTACCTCAAGCCCGCCCGCAGCCGCTCGAACCTGCACGTCATCACGCACGCGCAGGCCACCCGCGTGCTCTTCGAGGGACGCCGCGCCGTCGGTGTCGAGTACAACGCCGGGGGCGTCACGCGCAAGGTGCTGGCGCGCCGCGAGGTCGTACTCAGCGGCGGCGCGGTCAACACCCCCCAGCTGCTCATGCTCTCCGGCATCGGCGACGCCACCCACCTGCGCACCCTCGGGATCGACGTCCTCGTGGACGCGCCGGAGGTCGGCGCCAACCTCACCGACCATCTCATCAGCGGCCTCGTCGTCGACGCCCCGGACCGGACGCTGTTCTCCGCCGAGCGGCCCGTCGAGCTGCTGAACTACCTCGCCCGCCGCCGAGGGATGCTCACCTCCAACGTCGGCGAGGCGTACGGCTTCATCCGCAGCCGGCCCGAACTCGAACTGCCCGACGTCGAAATCATCTTCGCCCCGGGGCCGTTCCTCGGCGAAGGTCTCGTCAAGCCGTCCGGTCATGGGCTGACGGTGGGGGCGATCCTTCTCCGCCCCCGGAGTACGGGATCGATCACCCTCGCCTCACCGGACCCGCTGGACAAGCCTCTGATCGACCCGCGCTACCTCACGGACCCCGACGGGACCGACCGCGCCGCCCTGCTGGCCGGGCTCGACGTCTGCGAACAGGTCATCGACCGGCTCACCGCCGGCGGACTGACCACCGGCCGTTTCCTCATGCCCGCGGGGGCCGAGGAACTGCCCCGGGACCGGCGTGACGCGCTCACGCTGACCGATCACGCCCATACCCTCTACCACCCCGTCGGAACGGCACGGATGGGCCGCGACGACTACTCCGTCGTGGACCCGCAGCTCCGTGTACGAGGGGTGCAGGGTCTCCGTGTCGCCGACGCGTCGATCATGCCGACGATCATCCGCGGACACACGAACGCCCCGGCCATCGTCATCGGAGAACGGGCCGCAGACCTGCTCGCCGCGAGCTGACGGCACCGCGGGCACCTCGGCACACCCGATCAGCGTCGTAGTCGGCCCGGCGGGCCGACTA
>NZ_JBSGZO010000375.1:0-8503 GCF_053611045.1 Streptomyces sp. NPDC054841
GTGGGCGCCCGCACCGACCAGGGAGTCGGTGACGACGGCTCCGGCCTCGACGGTCGCGCCGTCCAGGATCGTGCTGCCGGTGATGCGGGCGCCCTCACCGATGACCGCGCCGTCGCCGATCACCGTGCCGCCGGTGAGCTTGGCGTCCGGGGCGACCGTCGCGGTCGGCAGGATCAGGCGGTCGCCGCAGCGGCCGGGCACGGCCGGGGAGGGGGCGCGGCCCAGGACCAGGTCGGCGGAGCCGCGGACGAAGGCCTGGGGGGTGCCGAGGTCCAGCCAGTAGGTCGAGTCGACCATGCCCTGGAGGTGGGCCCCGGAGGCCAGCAAATCGGGGAAGGTCTCCCGTTCGACCGAGACCGGGCGGCCCGCCGGAATGCCGTCGATCACCGAGCGGCGGAAGACGTACGCCCCCGCGTTGATCTGGTCGGTGACGATCTCCTCCGGGGTCTGGGGCTTCTCCAGGAAGGCCGTGACCCGGCCCGTCCCGTCGGTGGGCACCAGGCCGAACGCCCGGGGGTCCGCCACCCGGGTCAGGTGCAGGGAGACATCCGCCCCGGACGCCGTGTGCGTCTCGACCAGGCCGCCGATGTCCAGGCCCGTCAGAATGTCACCGTTGAAGATCAGTACCGGATCCTCCGGCCCCGACCGCAGCCGTGACGCGACGTTCCGGATCGCCCCGCCCGTGCCGAGCGGCTCCTCCTCGGTGACGTATTCCAGGTGCAGGCCCATCGAGGAGCCGTCGCCGAAGTACGGCTCGAAGACCTCCGCGAGGTACGACGTCGCGAGCACGATGTGCTCGACGCCCGCGGCGCGTGCCCGCGCCAGCTGGTGCGTGAGGAACGGCACGCCTGCCGCGGGGACCATCGGCTTGGGCGTGTTCATGGTGAGCGGGCGCAACCGCGTGCCCTTGCCGCCGACCAGGAGGATCGCTTCTGGGGCCTGAGTCAATGCCTTCTCTGCTTCCTGCTGGGGCCGGGCAATTCGTGCGTATGACCGGCCAGTGTATTCAGCCTGTTCGTACGTACGTATGCGGCACGGGCCTGCACCGGCCCGTCCGCGGACCCGTCAGCGGCCCTGGAGTCTGGCCGAGACGGCGCGGGCCGTGCCGAGCTGGTCGTAGAGGCGGCCTCCCGGGCAGTCGGTTGCGAATCCGTCCCGGTGCCCCGAGATGACGTTGAGTCTGGCCTGGGTGCCCTTCGCGAACTTGTTGCCGCCCCCAGAGGTCAGATACGTCTTCGACTTCGGGTTCACCCCGTACAGACCGAGCTTCCAGGCGGTGAGCTTGGCGATCGCCTCCACCGCGGCCGGCGGCGGGGTGGTCGAACTGTACGTTCCGAGGACCGCGATGCCCATGCTGTTCGTGTTGAAACCGCGTGTGTGTGCGCCGAGCACTGCCTTGGCCACGCCTCCTGCCCGCCCTTCGTAGATGTTTCCGCACTTGTCGACGGCGAAGTTGTAGCCGATGTCCCGCCAGCCACTGCTCTCGACGTGGTAGCGGTAGATACTGCGCAGGACGGAGGGCGCCTGCTCGCAGGTGAACTCGTTGCCCGTCGCAGTGTGGTGGACGAAGGCCGCCTTGACCGTGTTGGTGTACACGAACTGCTTCTCGCGCAGCGTCTCGTCGGCGCCCCAGCCCTTGCGTGTGATGATGCCGGGCCGCGGGCCGATGTACGGCTTCGCAACGCCGTACAGCTTGGCCACCGCGTCCGTCTCCGCCTTGGTCAGGGCGGGGATCACATCGGCCCCGAGCGGCGCGAGATCCGCGTTGACCGCCGAGGCGGCCGCGGACTCGGCCGACAGGGCGGCGGCCTGCGCTTCGGCCTGCGCGTCGCCCGCAGGCAGCTCGTCCTCCGCCGCTCCCTCGCCCTCGCCCTCCCACCCCTCCGGCCAGGGGTTCACCGACGCCGCGGGCCGCGGCTCGGGCTCCTCGGACAATGGCGGCACCTCGGCTTCCGCGACCCGGCCCGGGTCGACGAGCTCGAGCCGCAGGCCGCGCGGGAGGGGCTGCGTGGCGCCGTACCGCGCCCCGGCCGCCGTCCCGGCGCTCGTCCCGGCCGTCGTCCCGGGCTGTACGCGGACCTCGACGCCGTCCGATTCGCCGACCCACAGGGGCGCGGTCGAGCCGCGTACATGTCCCGCGGCACGCTCCGGTGAGCCGGGGTCGGGGGCGTGCTCCTCGTCGTGGGTCTCCACGTGCTGCCACGCGGACCAGGTGCTGGAGCCCGTGGCGCGGGTGCGGACCTGGACCGTGCCGTGGAGTTCGGTCTCCACGTCGTCCCAGACGACCCCGAGGAGCGAGAACGGACGGACCTCGCGTCGCTCCAGCCCCTGGACGACGGCGCTGTCGGCCGCCCGCCGGTGGCCGGGTAGCGGCTCGAGCGGCAAGGACTGGGTGGAGCCCGGCAGATCCGGCACGGGCGGCGCGGCGGTGGCCGGCAGCGCGAGCGCGGGAAGGGCGAGGGCGGCTGTGCACGCGACGCCGATCGTGGATACATGGAAGGCACGCATGCCAATGATCATTGGGCGGGCGGAGCCATTCCGCCTTCCGGGAATCTGACGGCCCGTCGGCCCGACCGGGGGACGCCGTCACCGGTACGGCGGCGTCGGCGGCGCCTCGGCGGCGTACTCTTGCGCGGGTGAACGCCAGCGACCGCACCCCCGCCGACCTGCTGCGATCCGCCCTCGCCGAGGATCCGGCCCGCCCCCTGGTCACCTTCTACGACGATGCCACCGGTGAGCGCGTCGAATTGTCCGTCGCGACCTTCGCCAACTGGGTGGCCAAGACGGCGAATCTGCTCCAGGACGGGCTGTCCGCGGAGCCGGGCCACCGGCTGGCGCTGCTGCTGCCGGCCCACTGGCAGACCGCGGTGTGGCTGCTCGCCTGCCATTCGGTCGGGGTGGTCGCCGAGGTCGGCGGTGACCCCGCGGGCGCGGACCTCGTCGTCAGCGGCCCGGACACCCTGGAGGCGGCGCGGGCCTGTTCCGGGGAGCGGCTCGCCCTGGCGCTGCGGCCGCTGGGCGGCCGTTTCCCGCAGGTGCCCGAGGGCTTCGCCGACTACGCGGTCGAGGCGCCGAGCCAGGGTGACCGGTTCGCGCCTTATGTCCCGGTGGACCCGAGTGCGCCCGCCCTCACGGTCGCCGGCATGGAGCTGACGGGCGAGGGCCTTGTCGAGCGTGCCCGCGCGGACGCGGCGTCGCTTGGCCTGGGGGACACCGGGTCGCGGCTGCTGTCGGGGCGCCCGTACGACAACTGGGAGGGGCTGTCGGCCGGGCTGTACGCGCCGCTCGCCTCGGGCGGGTCGGTGGTGCTCTGCCGCAACCTCGGCCAACTCTCCCCGGAGGGACTGGAGAAGCGGACCGGGAGCGAGCGGGTCACGCACCGGGTGATGTGATCGCCCCGGGCGAGCAGCGCGGTACGACAAGCGCTCCGACGTCCACTCTTCCGGCTCACCGGCTGCCGAGCCCCCGGGCCTGATCGCCGGCTCCGGGACATCATCGGCGTACGAGCGGGCACCGAG
Organism: Streptomyces sp. NPDC054841; assembly: GCF_053611045.1. Taxonomy (NCBI): domain Bacteria; kingdom Bacillati; phylum Actinomycetota; class Actinomycetes; order Kitasatosporales; family Streptomycetaceae; genus Streptomyces; species Streptomyces sp. NPDC054841. Next base: position 3,519 of record NZ_JBSGZO010000375.1, read on the forward strand.
CCCGACGAACCCGCAGAGCCCGACGAGCCGCGAGGATGGACGCAGACGTGACCGACAGCGCTGACACGCCCGCCGAACCGGACGACCCGGCGGAGGACGCCGCCGGGTCCCCGGACGCGGCGGGCGACGGCACCGTCGGCCGCAGGCGCCGCTGGCCGCGCTGGGCCGCGTTCGGCCTGTCGTTCCTCATCCTCGTCATCGCCGGTGTCAGCTGGTGGCTGTACCGGCTGCTCGACGGCAACATCGGGACGGACCTGACCGCCGCCGAGGAGCTGGAGCGGTACGAGAGGGAACGCCCGCTGCACACGGTGAGCGGGGTGCGGAACATTCTGCTCATCGGCTCGGACACCCGTGCGGGCTCCGCCAACCGCAGGTACGGCCACACCGAGGGCCAGCGCTCCGACACGACGATCCTGGTGCATCTCGCCGCCGACCGGCGCAGTGCGACCGCGGTCTCGGTCCCGCGCGACCTGATGGTCGACATCCCCAGCTGCCGCACCGCCGGGGGCACCCGCAGCCGGCCGCAGTTCGCCCAGTTCAACTCCGCCTTCGCGATCGGCGGCGCGGCCTGCTCGATCCGCACCGTCGAGCGGCTCACCGGCATCCGCGTCGACCACCACATGGTGATCGACTTCCATGGCTTCAAGGACATGGTGGACGCGGTGGACGGGGTGCAGGTCTGCCTCAACGAGCCGATCAACGACCCCGACGCCCATCTCAGGCTAAAAGCGGGCAAACAGACCCTCAATGGCGAACAGGCCCTCGGTTTCGTCCGCGCCCGCAAGTCCCTCGGCAACGGCAGCGACACCGAACGCATGGACCGGCAGCAGAGGTTTCTCGGCGCACTCTTCAACAAGGTGCAGAGCAATGGCGTCCTTCTGAACCCGGCCAAGCTCTACCCCGTGCTGGACGCGGCGACCAAGGCGATCACCGCCGACCCCGGCATGGACTCGCTGAAGGACCTGTACTACCTCGCCCGCTCACTGCGGGACGTACCGTCGGAGCGGGTGCAGTTCCTCACGGTGCCGCGCCGGGCGTACACGTACGACCCCAACCGCGACGAACTCGTCGAGCCGGCCGCGAGCAGGCTCTTCAAGCGGCTGCGCGAGGACGCTCCCGTGAGAGTGGTGCCGCAGGACACGACCCCGAGCGATGCCCCGGAAACGGAAAGCGACGGCGGCACCGGCTCCGAAAACCCCTCGGCGACGCCGACGTTCCCCGGCACGAACGCCGCTTCCGGCATGTGCGGGTAAAGCCATCGCCAAGGACTTGTCGGCAGTCCATGAAGATTGGGCGGATTGCCCAGTTGTAAGGTGCGTGGAATTTGTCACGGACGTCGCTCGGCGCTGAACTGGGCGGATAGTGTGACGCGACCCGGTACATCCGGCCGCCAGGTCGCAGACAACCGGATCGACGAACCAAGCGTCTCCCGGGGGGAGGGACGCCTCGCGTGGCACCGACGGAGGACTCAAGCAACCGTGGATGCGAAGAGCCGTGGGCAGGCGGACGAAATCGACCCCGCCGACCAGTGGGTGCTGAACCCGCAGACGGGCAATTACGAACTGCGACTGGACCGTTCCACACGGCAGTCGACCGCCTCCCGCTCCACCGGCGCCTCCCCCTCCAGAACGGCCGGCCGACGCGGCACCACCAGCACCGCGGCGCAGAAGACGGACGTCCCGGAACAGCGCACGCGCCGCTCTGCGCGCAGCGCGGGCGCGGCAGGCGGAGCGGGCGGCGGCAACACGCCCCCCACCGGTCCCGGCCGTCGTAAGCGCAAGCCGCCGAAGGCGCGCAAGAAGAAGGCGTTGCTGTGGACCGGCGGCGCCATGGCTGTCGTCCTCATCGCCGTCGCCGGCGGCGCCTATTACGTGTACGAGCGGCTCAACGGCAACCTCAACACGGTGGACGTCGGCGACGCGGGCGCCAAGGGCATCACCAAGGACGGGCCGGTCAACATCCTGCTCCTGGGCACCGACAAGCGCACCGGCGAGGGCAACCAGGGCTACGGCGACCGGGACAACAGCACCGGCCACGCCGACACGACGTTCCTCTTCCATGTCTCCGAAGACCGCACCAACGCGACCGCGCTGAGCATCCCCCGGGACCTGATCACCGACATCCCGGACTGCCCCACGAAGCAGCCGGACGGCTCGACCAAGATAATCAAGGGCTCCCAGGGCGTCCGCTTCAACCAGAGCTTCGGTGTGGCAGGACGCGACCCGGGCTGCACGATGCGCACGATCAAGCAGATGACCGGCGTCCCGGTCGACCACTTCATGATGGCCGACTTCAACGCGGTGAAGACGCTCTCCACCGCCGTCGGCGGCGTCGAGATCTGCCTGGCCAAGCCCATCAAGGACAAGTCCTCCAAGCTGGATCTGCCGGCCGGACCGTCGAAGGTCCAGGGTGAGGACGCGCTCGCGTTCGTCCGTAACCGGCACGGCCTGGGCAACGAGAGCGACCTGGACCGGATCAAGCAGCAGCAGCAGTTCATCGCCTCGATGATCCGGCAGATGAAGGAAGACACCCTCGGCAATCCCAAGAAGATGTTCGCGCTCGCGGACGCGGCGACCAAGGCGCTCACTGTCGACAGCGCGATCGGGGACATCCCGAAGCTGACCTCCCTCGCCGAGGAACTCGGCAAGATCGACATCAAGCACATCAGCTTCACGACCGTGCCGGTGGTCGACAACACGGACGGCGCGACCGTCATCCTGGACCAGGTCAAGGCTCCGCAGATCTTCAGTCTGCTGCAGAACGACGTGTCCTTGACCGAGGTGAAGAAGAAGGAGTCGGCCGCCAAGAGCAAGCAGGCCGCCCTGCTCAAGGGCCCGCGGGCCGCGGCCTCCGACGTACGTGTGGACGTCTACAACGGCAGCGACACCAACGGGGCCGCGCAGACGACCCTCAACTGGCTGCAGAACGAAAAGGGCGTGTTCAAGTCGTCGAACAAGAGCAACGCCCCTGAGAAGATCGCCAAGACGACCTTGGCGTACGCACCGAACCAGGCCGACCAGGCGCGCAAGCTCGCGGACCTGATGGGCCTGCCCGCCGCGGCACTCAAGCCCGGCACGAAGAACGCCGTGGGCACGGAGGCGATGGTCCTGACCCTCGGTGCCGACTTCAAGGGCGCAGGGGTGCCCATCACCGCTCCGACGAAGCCGCCGGCGGACGTGGACAAGGTAGAAGCCGACAAGCAGGTGTGCGCCAAATGACCCCGGACCACCGGGTCATGAGGCGCGCCTGAAGCGACAGGGGGCCAGGTGGGAAACAGCAGCGTGCGTGGGGAGGGGACGCGGGAACGCGTCCGGCACGCCGGTGAACGGGGCTGGGACGACAGCCTCTACGAGGAGGAGCACGGCACGGCGGGCGCCGGGGGCGGCAAGACCTCGGACGGCGAGCCGCCGGGTGGAGACCCCGGACCCGCACGCCGGAGTGGCACCCCACACCGGCACGGCAAACGCGGAAAACGCCGGATACTGCGCTGGGTCGCGTGCGTACTGTCGCTGCTGATACTCGGTACGGCCGCCGCCGGATACCTCTACTACCAGCACCTCAACAACAACATCCGCAAGGGTGCGCGCAGCGCCAGTGACAGCAAGGCGCAGAGGACCGCGCCCAACGCCGCCGGACAGACGCCGCTGAACGTCCTGCTGATCGGTTCCGACAGCCGTAACTCGGCGGCGAACCTGGCACTCGGCGGCTCCCGGGACAAGCAGGACGCCCCGCCCCTCGCCGACGTCCAGATGCTCCTGCATGTCTCGGCCGACCGGAAGAACGCCTCGGTCGTCTCGATCCCGCGCGACACCCGGGTCCAGATACCCGAGTGCGAGGACCCGAAGACCAAGGAGAAGTACAAGGCGACCAGGACGATGATCAACGAGAGCCTGGCGCGGGGCGGCCCGGGCTGCACCCTGTCCACCTGGGAGAACCTCACCGGGGTCTACATCGACCACTGGATGATGGTCGACTTCGCCGGTGTGGTCTCGATGGCCGACGCGGTCGGCGGGGCCGAAGTGTGCGTCGACTACAACGTGCACGACAAGCCCACGGCCATGGTGAAGGGCGGCTCCGGGCTCAAGCTGAAGGCGGGCAGGCAGAAGATCCAGGGCGAGACGGCCCTGCAGTGGCTGCGCACCCGGCACGCCTTCTACGACGACTTCGGCCGGTCCAAGGCGCAGCACATGTACATGAACTCGGTGATCCGCAATCTGAAGGCGCAGAACGCGTTCACCGACACCGGGCAGCTGATGGACCTCGCCGAGACCGCGACCAAGTCGCTTCAGGTCTCGGAGGAGATCGGCACGGTCAAGAAGCTGTTCGATCTGGGCATGCAGCTCAAGGACGTGCCGACGGACCGGATCACGATGCTCACCATGCCGCGCATTCCCGACCCGTACGACGAGAACCGGGTGCTGCCGGCGCCCGGCAAGGCCGACGATCTGTGGAGCATGCTCCGCGACGACACCCCGCTGGACGGCAAGGGCCCCACCTCCAAGCCGAAGCCCGCCGCGACCAGCAAGGACCCGGTGGCGCCCGCCGCCGAGACCGGTGTCACCGTGCAGAACGGCACCTACACGCCGGAGCTGGGCTCGGTGAAGGGGCGCGCGACCGAGATCAAGGAGATCCTCTCGGGGAAGGGGTACACGCGGGCGTCGGCGGACCCCACGAGCGACCCGCAGCCGAAGACGGTCGTCCGCTTCCCCAGCGCCGAGCTGGAGGGGGAGGCCCAGGCGGTCGCCAAGTCCCTGGGCATTCCGGTGAGTTACGTGAAGAAGTCCACCGATGTCTCGGGCGTGACCGTCATCGTGGGAGCCGACTGGCGGACCGGGGACACCTTCCCGAAGGCAGCCACGCCGACGGTGTCGAAGGATGACACCGAGGCGCTCAACGGGGCGGACAAGGGTGCCTGCATGGACGTCTACAAGCCCTACCGCTGGTAGCTGACGAAAACGCCGCGGCCGGTCGGTCCCCGTGGGGGC
>NZ_JBSGZO010000376.1:0-8434 GCF_053611045.1 Streptomyces sp. NPDC054841
CGGCCGCCGTTCTGGCGGCCGGGGCGTTTTCCGTGCCGGTCGTACTTTCCCGGGACGGGTCCCGCGGTCCGGCCGTAACTCCCGGAGGCGGATCCCGCGGTCCGGCCGCACTGTCCCGAGGCGGGTCCGCGGTGCGGCCGGGCCTGCCCGCGAGCGTCGCCCGCCGTCCGGTCGTGTGTTGCAAATATGTGTTATGCGTCTTATGTGGTGGTATTGGGGTCAAGTGAAACGGGACCCCGGGAGGCACTCCATGCGCGGAGCCACTCACGCCAAGTGGGCCGCATGTGCGGCCGCCGTCGCGCTCGTGGCCACGGCCTGCGGCGGCGGGGGCGGTGCCGCGGGCGGGGCCGACGGCATCGTGAGCTCCTCCTGGGGGGACCCGCAGAATCCGCTGGAGCCGGCGAACACCAACGAGGTCCAGGGCGGCAAGGTCCTCGACATGATCTTCCGCGGTCTCAAGCACTACGACCCGAAGACCGGCGAGGCCGAGAACATGCTCGCCGAGAAGATCGACACCACCGACTCCACCAACTTCACCGTCACGGTCAAGGACGGCTGGACGTTCTCCAACGGCGAGCCGGTCACCGCGAAGTCATTCGTCGACGCGTGGAACTACGGCGCCCATCTCAAGAACAACCAGCGCAACGCCTACTTCTTCGGCTACATCGAGGGGTACGACCAGGTCCACCCCGAGTCCGGCCGGCCCACCGCCGAGACCATGTCCGGCCTCAAGGTCACAGGCGACCGCACGTTCACGGTCAAGCTCACCCAGAAGTTCTCCACCTGGCCGGAGACGCTCGGCTACACCGCCTTCGCCCCCCTGCCCAAGGCGTTCTTCACCGACCATGCCGCCTGGCTGGCGAAGCCCGTCGGCAACGGCCCGTACGCCGTCGACTCGTACGTCAGGGGCGCCCAGATGTCCCTGCGCCGCTGGGACCAGTACCCAGGCCAGGACAAGGCCAGGAACGGCGGCATCGATCTCAAGGTCTACACCGACAACAACACGGCCTACACCGACCTGATGGCCGGAAACCTCGACCTCGTCGACGACGTCCCGGCCGCCCAGCTCAAGAACGTCAGGGCCGACCTCGGCAACCGCTACATCAACACCCCGGCCGGCAGCATCCAGGCCATCGACTTCCCCTTCTACGACCCGGACTGGAACAAGCCGGGCCAGGAGAAGCTCCGCAAGGGCCTGTCCATGGCGATCAACCGGCAGCAGATCACCGACACGATCTTCCGGATGACCCGTACCCCCGCCAAGGACTGGACGTCCCCGGTCCTCGGTGAGGACGGTGGCTACGACCCCTCGCTCTGCGGCGACGCCTGCACGTACAACGCCGCCGAGGCCAGGAAGCTGATCGCGGAGGGCGGCGGCATCCCCGGCGGCGGGCTGAAGATCACGTACAACGCCGACAGCTCCCACAAGGTCTGGGTCGACGCCGTCTGCAATTCCATCAACAACGTGCTCGGCAACGACCGGGCCTGCGTCGGGAACCCCGTCGGCACCTTCGCCGACTACCGCAACCAGGTCACCCAGTCCAAGCTGACCGGCCCGTTCCGGGCCGGCTGGCAGATGGACTACCCGCTGATCCAGAACTTCCTCCAGCCCCTCTACTACACCAACGCCTCCTCCAACGACAGCAAGTGGAGCAACCCCGAGTTCGACCGGCTCGTCGACGAGGCCAACGCCCAGAGCGACACGGCCACGGCGGTCGACACGTTCAAGCAGGCCGAGAGTGTTCTGCGGGACCAGATGGCCTCGATCCCGCTCTGGTACCAGAACGGCAGCGCCGGCTATTCGGAGCGGCTCTCCAACGTCTCGTTGAACCAGTTCAGCGTGCCCGTCTACGAAGAGATCACGGTCAGCTGACGCCCCGGACCCAGTCCCCGCCCCCAGGGAGCCCTTCATGGGACGCTATGTAATCCGGCGTCTGCTGCAGATGATCCCGGTCTTCATCGGCGCCACGCTGCTGATCTTCCTGATGGTGAACGTGATGGGCGACCCCATCGCGGGACTCTGCGGCGAGCGGGCGTGCGACCCCGCGACCGCCGCCCAGCTGCGCAAGGAGTTCGGCCTCGACAAGCCGGTCTGGCAGCAATACCTGACGTACATGGGCAACGTCTTCACCGGCGACTTCGGTACGGCCTTCAACGGGCAGCCGGTCACCGAGCTGATGGCCACGGCCTTCCCGGTCACCATCCGGCTGACCATCGTCGCGATCGTCTTCGAGATCGTCATCGGCATCAGCCTCGGCGTGCTCACGGGCCTGCGCCGCGGCCGCCCCGTGGACAGCGGCGTACTGATCGTCACGCTGGTCGTCATCGCCGTCCCCACCTTCGTGACCGGCCTGCTGCTCCAGCTTCTGCTCGGCGTGCAGTGGGGCTGGATCAGACCGTCCGTGTCCGCCGAGGCGCCGCTCGGCGAACTGATCGTGCCGGGACTCGTCCTCGCGTCCGTCTCGCTCGCCTATGTCACCCGGCTGACCAGGACGTCCATCGCCGAGAACCGGCGCGCCGACTACGTCCGTACCGCGATCGCCAAGGGACTGCCCTGGCGTCGCGTCGTCACCCGCCATCTGCTGCGCAACTCGCTGATCCCGGTGGTCACCTTCATCGGCGCCGACATCGGCGCGCTGATGGGCGGCGCCATCGTCACCGAGCGGATCTTCAACATCCATGGCGTCGGCTACCAGCTCTACCAGGGCATCCTCCGCCAGAACACCCAGACCGTCGTGGGCTTCGTGACCGTCCTGGTGCTGGTGTTTCTCCTGGTGAACCTGATCGTCGATCTCCTCTACGCCGTACTCGACCCGAGGATCCGCTATGCCTGAGCCGCGATACGACGACCGGCGAGCCGGGGCAGCGATCGCCCCGACCGGCGCGGGCGGCGCGATGGACCTCGCGACGAGTGAGGGCGAGACCCTGGAGAAGGTTCCGGGTGGGCCGCTCGGCACCGGACCGGCGGGGCAGTACCCCTCAGCCGCCCCCGGCGGACGGGCGCGCAGCCTCTGGTCCGACGCCTGGCGCGATCTGCGCCGCAACCCCGTCTTCATCATCTCCGGACTGTTCATCCTCTTCCTGGTGATCATCTCGATCTGGCCCTCGCTGATCGCCCCCGGAAATCCGCTCAACTGCGACCTCGCCAAGGCCCAGGAGGGCTCCCAGCCCGGCCACCCCTTCGGCTTCGACGGCCAGGGCTGCGACGTCTACACCCGGACCGTCCACGGCGCCCGCACCTCGGTGACCGTCGGTGTCTGCGCGACCCTCGGAGTGGCGCTGCTCGGCTCCCTCCTGGGCGCGCTCGCCGGATTCTTCGGCGGAGCATCCGACTCCCTGCTGTCCCGCCTCACCGACGTCTTCTTCGCCATCCCGGTCGTCCTCGGCGGTCTGGTGCTGCTCTCCGTCGTCACCAGCAACACCGTCTGGCCGGTGATCGGATTCATGGTGCTGCTCGGCTGGCCGCAGGTCTCCCGGATCGCCCGCGGCTCGGTGATCACCGCCAAGCAGAACGACTACGTCCAGGCCGCGCGGGCCCTCGGTGCGTCGAACTCACGGCTGCTGCTGCGGCACATCGCGCCCAACGCCGTGGCACCGGTCATCGTCGTCGCGACCATCGCCCTCGGCACGTACGTCGCGCTGGAGGCGACGCTCTCCTACCTCGGTGTCGGGCTGCGGCCGCCCGCCGTGTCCTGGGGCATCGACATCTCGGCCGCCTCCCCGTACATCCGCAACGCCCCGCACATGCTGCTCTGGCCGGCCGGTGCGCTCGCCGTCACCGTCCTCGCCTTCATCATGCTCGGCGACGCGGTGCGCGACGCCCTCGACCCGAAGCTGCGCTGAGGAGCCGCGTCCATGAGTCCTGTCATGCCTCCTGACCCGCTGCTCGAAGTACGCGATCTGCATGTGGAGTTCCGCACCCGCGACGGCGTCGCCAAGGCCGTCAACGGCGTCACCTGGTCCGTCGGCGCCGGCGAGACGCTCGCCGTGCTCGGCGAGTCCGGCTCCGGGAAGTCCGTCACCGCCCAGGCCGTCATGGGCATCCTCGACAGCCCGCCGGGCCGGATCACCGGGGGCGAGATCATCTTCCAGGGCCAGGACCTGCTGACCCTGAAGGAGGACGAGCGCCGGAAGATCCGCGGGTCCGGAATGGCCATGATCTTCCAGGACGCGCTGTCCTCGCTCAATCCGGTCCTGAGCGTCGGCGACCAGCTCGGCGAGATGTTCACCGTGCACCGCGGGATGTCACGCAAGGACGCCAGGGCGAAGGCCGTCGAGCTGATGGACCGGGTCCGTATCCCGGCGGCGAAGGAGCGCGTCGGCCAGTACCCGCACCAGTTCAGCGGTGGGATGCGGCAGCGCATCATGATCGCCATGGCGCTGGCGCTCGAACCGGACCTGATCATCGCGGACGAGCCGACGACGGCGCTCGACGTGACCGTGCAGGCACAGGTGATGGATCTGCTCGCCGAGCTCCGGCGCGAGCTCGACATGGGACTCGTCCTCATCACCCACGACCTCGGCGTCGTCGCCGACGTCGCCGACCGGATTGCCGTGATGTACGCGGGCCGGATCGTGGAGACCGCACCCGTCCACGACATCTACCGGGCCCCCGCCCATCCGTACACGCGCGGTCTGCTCAACTCGATCCCGCGCCTGGACCAGAAGGGCCAGGAGCTGTACGCGATCAAGGGTCTGCCGCCGAACCTGATGCACATCCCGGCCGGTTGCGCCTTCAACCCCCGCTGCCCGATGGCCCAGGACGTGTGCACGACCGACGAGCCCGAACTGTTCCCCGTGAACCGGGACCGCGGCAGCGCCTGCTTCTTCTGGAGGGAGTGCCTCCATGGCTGAGCCGACCGAGCCGATCATCGAGGTGCGCGACCTGTACAAGCACTATCCGCTCACCCGGGGCATCCTCTTCAAGAAGCAGGTGGGGGCGGTCAAGGCGGTCGACGGGGTCGATCTCGACCTCTTCCCGGGAGAGACGCTGGGCATCGTCGGCGAGTCCGGCTGCGGGAAGTCCACCCTCGCCAGAATGCTGGTGAACCTGGAACGGCCCACGGCCGGGTCGATCCGCTACAAGGGCGAGGACATCACCAAGCTGTCCGGACGCGCGCTGAAGGCGGTGCGCCGCAACATCCAGATGGTGTTCCAGGACCCGTACACCTCCCTGAACCCGCGGATGACGGTCGGCGACATCATCGGGGAGCCGTACGAGATCCACCCCGAGGTGGCCCCGAAGGGCGACCGGCGCCGGAAGGTCCAGGAGCTGCTGGACGTCGTCGGGCTCAACCCCGAGTACATCAACCGCTATCCGCACCAGTTCTCCGGCGGCCAGCGCCAGCGCATCGGCATCGCACGCGGGCTCGCGCTGCGCCCCGAGGTCATCGTGGCGGACGAGCCGGTCTCCGCTCTCGATGTCTCCGTCCAGGCGCAGGTCGTCAATCTGCTGGAGCAGCTGCAGAGCGAGTTCAGCCTCAGCTACGTGTTCATCGCCCACGACCTGTCGATCGTCCGTCACATCTCGGACCGGGTCGGCGTGATGTACCTCGGGCGGATCGTGGAGATCGGCAAGGACGCGGAGATCTACGACCATCCGACGCATCCCTACACCCAGGCGCTGCTGTCGGCCGTCCCGGTGCCCGACCCGCAGGCGCGCGAGCACCGGGAACGGATCATCCTCACCGGAGAGGTGCCGTCACCGACCAGCGTCCCGTCCGGCTGCCGCTTCCGCACCCGTTGCTGGAAGGCACGGGAACGCTGCGCGCTGGAGGTGCCGGAACTGGCGGTGCCCGCGGAGTTCCGTCTCGCGGAGGGGCCCGCGAGGCATGACTCGGCGTGCCACTTCGCGGAGGAGAAGCGTGTGGTGCCGCGCGAGGACTGACCGCGGCGCTGCCCCGGATCCCGCCGGGCGCCGCCCCGGACCCCGCGCCTCAATCTCCCCCTGCGCCCCGCGGGCGTGGGGGGACCCAGCGGGGCTCGGAAATGTGCCGGTTCCCGTCGGCGCAGCCCGGGTGTCCGTCCTTGATCTCCCCCGGAGCCTCGCCTGGGGGTACCCCCAACGGGCTCCGAAGGAGCCCCGCCGCGGGTCTCAGCCCCGCGCCTCGGTCGTCTCCCGGTGGAGGATCATCAGCCGCGCCCTCTTCTCCGGCAGGAACACCTCCGGGAGGTCGATCTCCGGCAGAACGATCTCCGGCCCGATCTCGAACCCCGTACGGGCCAGCCGCTCGACCGCTTTCTCGTTACGGATGTCCGGCTCGGCGATGATCCTGCTCACCTTCGGGTCCGACAGCACGTAGTTGATGAAGACGGACAGCATCGCGGCCGTGAAGCCGGTCCGCGGGGCGCCCTGCGGGGGACCGACCATCAGGTGGAGCCCGATGTCGCCGGGCTCGACGTCGTAGCACTCGCTGACGCGGTCGGCCTCCGGCTCGTACGTCTGGAAGAGCATCGCCGGCCGGTCCCCGACGTGGATGAGGAAGGCGTGGTGCGTGGTGAGGGAGTCCAGGTGCTCGTAGATCTCCAGGACCTCGGCGCGGCTCGCCTCGCCCATGCCCCAGAAGCGGGCCCGCTCCTCGGTGACCCAGGAGTGGACGACGCCGACGTCGCGCCGCGGGTGCAGGGCGAGGACCCGTACCGTCCCGATGCCGTCGATGGTCTCCTCGTGCAGGGCCCCGGCCGGGCCCTCGGCCGGAGTCTCGGGTCGGACGACGGGCTCAGTGGTCATGACTCTCCTCGGTGCGGTGCTCAAGGGTGAGCTGGTCGAAGTCGGTGACGACGGGGACGAATTCGCCGTGCAGCCACAGCGGCAGCTGGTCGCGGTGGTGGGCGTCGCCGGGGATGCCGCGAGCGCCCAGCGGCACCACCCAGAGGCTGTCCTCGCGCCGGGCGAGGTCCCATACGTAACGGGCGGCCGGTCCGCGGGCACTGAGATCGGTGACGCCGGGAACGCTCGACGTGGCCAGCACACAGTCGTGGTCGCCGGGCAGACCCGGCCACTGCTCGTCCGTGCCGGGCAGCGCCTGCCAGGGCGCCAGCCGGTGCAGCTCGCCCCAGGTGGCGCTCGGTCCGCCGGCCGCGGCGACCTCGTCGAGGGCCGCGCGTACGACCCCGGCGCGGTCGATGCCGGGCAGCAGGCTGGTGGACAGCAGCGTCTCCAGGGCGTACGCGATCTTCACCGGCAGATACAGCCAGGGCGCGAACACCTCGGGGTACCCGAACGGTTCCGCGAGCGCGGCGAGTTCCGGGTGGGCCGCCAACCGCACGACGACCGCGGACCGCACCGCCGCGTACAGGGCGGCTTCGGTGCTGTCGGCCGCCATCCGCCGGTCCCAGCCCAGCAGCCGCTCCCGCAGCCGCGAGGCTTCGGGGGAGAGCCCGGGAAGCCCGGCGACCAGCTCCAGCAGCGGGCGCGCGGAGGCCAGATGGGTGTCGGTGTGGACGGCCGCCATGCCGGGTGCCGTCCAGCTCTTCGACTCGCGCAGCAGGTGGGCGATCCGGTCGGCCCGGTGCGGCGGCGCGAATTCGACGCCGAGGGCCGTGGCGAGCCCCCGCGCGTTCGCCATGACGGCGATGTCCTCGACCTCGGCGCGGGGCGTCTCGTGCCACCCCTGCCAGTCGTGCCCGTGCTCCCATGCCGGTACGACCCGCAGCCGGTTGTCCTCGTGCCGCACGGGTACCCGCCCGGCGACCCGGTGCAGCAGCCCGCCGGCGGTGTCCGCGGCATGGACCACGTTGACCGGCTCGGTCCATGCGTCGAGCGCCCGGTCCACATCCCCGGTGCTGCGCGCCCTGAGCAGCGCGGGGAGCGCCTCGAAGCCGAGCTCGCCGGTCACGCGCGGGGGGTAGCGCAGGCTGATGGCCTCCGTCCCGCCGTCACCGCCGCCGATGATCACGGGGCCACGCCCGGTCTCGATGATCTCGACCTCGACCGGGTCTCCGCCCGCCACCTCGATCGTCTCGCGGTGGTGGGCGGCCGGGTGCCAGCCGTCCGGGCCGAGGGCCTCGACCGCGGTCGCCGTGCGCCGCAGTCGCTCGCGGTACAGGTCCTGGTAGTCGGACATGGCGTTGGTGATCGCCCAGGCGACGTCCCCGGTGTGGCCGAAGTGGGCGAGGCCGGGTACGCCGGGGACGGCGAGGCCGAGGACGTCGAAGTCCGGGCAGACCAGGTGGATCTGCTGGTAGATGCCGGGGTCCTCGATGAAGCGGTGCGGGTCGCCCGCGATGAGGGGCGCGCTCGTGGCCGTACGGTCGCCGGTGACCAGCCAGCCGTTGCTGCCCGAGGTACCCGGCCCGTCCGTGGCGAAGAGGGTGATCGCCTCGTCGCCCAGCCGTCGTGCCACCTCCTCGCGCCACAGCTTGGTGGGGAACCCGGCGAACAGGATGTGCGTCGAGATCCAGATCCCCAGCGGGACCCACGGCTCCCATCGGC
>NZ_JBSGZO010000377.1:0-8404 GCF_053611045.1 Streptomyces sp. NPDC054841
GTGCAGGCAGCACCGAGGCGTCGAGCTTCGTGGTGCGGGCGACGGCCGGCCGCGTGCCCGGGCCGGCGGAAGGATGCGCCGGCCGTGGCAGCCGCAGTGGTACGGCTCCGGCGAGCCGGCGCGTCCAGTGACCCAGTCCTGCATCGAGGCGGTCGGCCGCCGCGTGCTCGCGGCGCGCGTAGTCCGTGTACTGCGGCGGCTCCGGCTGTTCGTGAGGGCGTCCGTCCACGGCGGCTGCGTACAGCTGCGTCAGTTCGGCGGCGACGGTCTCCAGCGACCCGCCGTCGATGGTGATGTGGTGGAAGGTCAGCAGCACGGTGTGGTCCTGGGGGCCGTGCCGCAGAACCAGGGCGCGCGGCAGGGGACCCGCAGCCAGGTCGAACGGACGGCGCGCCTCCTCGGCGAGCGTCTGCGCACCGTCGCCGTCGACCTCCACCACCGGCACCACGATCGTGCCGGGCGCGGGGAGCGTCTCCTGGTACGGCTCGTCGCCGCGCTGACCGTAACGGGTGCGCAAGATGGCGTGGCGTCGTACGAGCGCGGTGAGTGCGACGGTGAAGGCGTCCACGTCGAGCGGCCCGCGCAGCCGGGTGGCGAAGGGCACGCTGTAGAGGGAGCCTCCCTGGCCGAGGCGGTCCATCAGCCACATCCGGCGCTGGGCGTGGGACAGCGGGGCGGGTCCCTGGTCGTGCACAGCTGTGGGGACCGGGGCGGCCGGGCGGGTGCCGGCGCGGGCCCGGGCCCTGCGCAGCAGTTCCTCCTGCAGCGTGACGGAGCCGGGGGTGCTGTCAGTGGCCATCGGTGTCCTTCGGCGTGTCGAGGTGGAGATCGCTGTGGTTGGCCATCAGGGCGCGCTCGACGAGGGCGGCCTGTCCGGCCACCGTGGGGGCGGCGAAGAAGTCGGGCAGGGACAGCTCCACTCCGAGCTCCTCGCGCAGGTCTTCCGTGACGACCAGAGCGAGCAGGGAGTGGCCGCCGTAGGCGAGGAAGTCGGCGTCCGGCCGGTTCACTTCGCAGCCCAGGCTGCGGCTCCACACCTCGGCGACGGCCTGCTGGATCGGGGTCAGCGCCTGGGCGGCGCCGTCGGCGTCGGCGGTGCCCTGAAGAGCGGTGAGCGCGCGCCGGTCCACCTTGCCGGAGACCGTCAGGGGCAGCCGCTCCACGAGGGTCAGCTCGTCGGGGACCAGATGGGCGGGGAGCTGTTCGGCGAGCCGCGCCCTCAGCGTCTCGGCACGAGGTACCGGGCCGGGCGCGGCTACGACGAAGGCGGCCAGGCGGGCGTCGTCCGCTGCGGGCCGGCGCACGGTCACGGCGGCGTCGTCCACCTCAGCCTGCTCGCGCAGGATGTGCTCGACCTCGCCCGGCTCGATGCGGAATCCGCGGACCTTGATCTGGTCGTCGACGCGGCCGTGGAAGTCCAGAACTCCGTCCGGGCGCACCGAGACCAGGTCGCCGGAGCGGTACAGGCGGCCCAGCGACGCATGGTCCACGAAGCGTTCGGCGGTCAGCTCCGGCTGTCCCGCGTATCCGCCTGCCAGACGGCTGCCGCCGATCCACAGTTCACCGTGTTCGCCCGGCGCGACCGGCTGCCCGGTCCCGTCCAGGACGTGTGTGACGGCACCGGCGATCGGGCGGCCGATCGGCACCGGGCCGTCGCAGTCCGCATCGGTGACCCTGTGCGCCGTCGCGAACGTCGTCGTCTCCGTCGGCCCGTAGCCGTTGACCAACTCCAGCCAGGGAAACGCGCGCAGCACCGCCCTGGCATGCTGTGCGGCCATGGCCTCGCCTCCCACCACCACCGTGCGGAGCACCGAGAACACCCGGGAGCGGCGGGCAGCCAGCTGGTGGAACAGCGCCGTCGTGAAGAACGCCACGGTCACGCCGTGCCGCTCCACCTGCTGGGCCAGATCCTCGAAGGACGGCCGCTCGACGGTGCACACCACCACGGCGGCGCCGTTGGCGAGGGCCGACCACACCTCGAAGGTCGAGGCGTCGAAGGTGGCCGGCGAGTGGAACAGCACCCGGTCGCGGGCGGTGACGGTGGCGTACTGCGGAGTGGTGACCAGTTGGGCGATGCCGCCGTGGGTGACCGTCACGCCCTTGGGGAGGCCGGTGGATCCTGAGGTGAACAGGACGAGCGCCGTCGCGTTCGGGCCGGGCTCAACAGCGGGCAGCTCGGCGCCGCCGGTCAGCAGTGGATCGTCGGGCAGCGCCAGGGTGGTGCCCGTGGGAGCCGTGGATTCGAGCAGCTTGCTGTCGCCGACGGTCAGTGTGGCCCCCGCGGTGGCGAGCATGGCTTCGGTACGCGGACGCGGGTGTGCCGGATCGAGTGGCACGCATGCCGCGCCTGCCCACCACAGCGCGAGCTGCGCGACAAGCGCGCGGGCCGATCGCGGCACCAGCAGCGCCACCCGGTCGCCGGGGCGGACGCCATGGTCGTGAAGGTGTGCGGCCAGAGCGCGGGCGGAGGTGACCAGCTGCGCGTACGTCAGCGTGGTGTCGCCGTCCATCACGGCCAGGGCCTGCGGGGTCTGCTCGGCGTGCCGCGCCACCAGGGCGGGCAAGGCGGAGTCGTACGCGGACGGTGTGCGGTCAGCCGGCACGGGGCTTTCCTTCCTGCGGTCGGGGGTGGCCAAGGCGGTCGTCATCTCAGGCCACCTCCGGTCCGACGGCGGCGCGGCGCTTGTCGAGTACGGCCGCGACTGCCCGAAGGTCGGGCTGGCGGAGCAACTCCGGTGCGCGCAGCCGGACTCCGGTCTCCTGCTCGATCACGGTCAGCAGACGCGCGGCGACGAGGGAGGTTCCGCCGGCCTCGGTGAAGTTGTCGCTCAGTTCGGTACGGGGGCTGTCCAGCAGGTAGCGCACCACCCGCAGGACCAGTCGCTCGCTCTCCGTCGCGCCGTCGTGCGCATCGCCGTTGTCGGCAGTGGCGCTGTCGCCGGTGATCGGCTGCGCCGGGGCAGCAGCCAGCTTCAGCAGGTGGGCCCGGTCGACCTTGCCGTTGGCGTCGAGTGGGAAGGCGTCCAGGATCCGCACGGCCGAGGGCACGGCCTGCTCGGGCAGCCAGGCGCGTACCTCGGACAGCAGCGCGTCAGCACTCGTTCCGTCGGATGCGAGGACGTACGCCACCAGGCGGGCGTTGCCGTCGGCGGAACGGGGAGCGGTGACGACCGCGCTGCGCACCGACGGGTTCTGTTCGAGCGCGGCCTCCACCTCGGCGGGTTCGATCCGTACTCCGCTGATCTTCACCTGATCGTCGAGACGGCCGAGGAACTCCAGTCTGCCGTCGTCCAGCATCCGCACCCGGTCCCCGGTGCGGTACACGCGGCCCGTCCGCCCCGCGTCGATTCCCGGGGGCGGGGCGGTGAATCGCCGTGCCGTCAACTCCGGGTCCAGATAGCCGAGCGCCAGGCACGTTCCGCCGATGCACAGTTCGCCGGCCTCACCGCGGGCGGCGACACGGCCGTCCGCTGCGGTGACGACGACCGTGGCGCCCGGGATCGGAGTTCCGATCGACGGCGCGCTCTCGTCGCCCGCGTCGTGGTCCGTGGCGCGCATGGCGTGGGTGGTGGTGACGACGGTGGCCTCGGCGGGCCCGTACGCGTTGTGCACCGTGGCGGTCACATCCGCACCGGGCCGTCGGCGCATCCGGTCGCCACCGACAATGAGGTGACGCAGCTTCAGGTCCTGGGGCCAGGTCCGTGCCAGCACCGGTTCGGCCATCGGAGTGGCCACGACGCACACCGTCACGGCGGCGTCGCGCCACCATGCGGTGAGTTCGGCCGGGTCCCAGCGAACAGCGTCCGGAGCGGGAACCAGAGCCGCGCCGGACGTCAGACCGGCCCACAGCTCCATCACGTGCGGGTCGAACGCGACGCCGATGAGCAGTGACTGGCGGTCTCCGGGCGCCAGGCCGGTCTCGGTGCGGTACCAGTCCAGCAGTGCGGACAGAGCGGGTTCCGCGACGGCGACGGCCTTCGGCCGCCCGGTGGAGCCGGAGGTCAGCACGGCGTAGAAGGCTTCCTGCGGAGCCGGGCGCGCACTCGCAGCGGGAGGGGCGAAGGCCGCGACGGTCTTCGGGGCGGCGTTCGTTCCTCCCGGCAGCGGCAGCGTGATCTGCTCGGCGGCCTGATGACGGGCGGGCAGCACGGTGGGGTCCCCGATCAGGCAGACCACGGCGACGTCCTCGGTGACCGCGTCGATGCGGCGCTCACCGGGGCGGGGACCCAACGGGAGATAGACCGCGCCGATCCGGGCGAGGGCGATCGCGGTCACGGCCAGCGCCGCCGAGCGGTCGAGGCAGACGCCGACCAGGTCGCCCGGGCGCACCCGGTCGCTCAGGGCGCGAAGGACGTCGTCGGCCGCCTCGTCCAGCTGCCGGTAGCTCCAGATGCGGGTCCCGTCGACCACGGCGGGGGCCTCGGGACTGCGGCGTACCCATTCCTCGTAACGGGAGAGCACTCCGGCGGCGGCGGTGGCTTGGGAAAGGGCGGCGCCGTGTACGACGCTCGGCAGACGGTCCTGACGGTCGTTCGTCAGCTCGGAGGTCTGCTCGGCCATCGGCTCGGCAGAACGCCCGGTCATCGGCGCGGCCCCCGTCGGCGTGTCATTCAGGATCTCGGTCATCACGACTCCGTCGGCGTGGTCGTAGTGGTGTGGGCAGCAACGGTCGGCGTGGCGAAGGCGCCAACGGCACGCGCCTGGTCGGACAGGACCGGGTTCTGGAAGAGCAGCCGCAGCGGCGGCCGTGCGCCGATGCGGGGTTCCAGCCAGGCCGCCAGCTGCGCGGCGAGCAGCGAATGCCCGCCGGTCCGGAAGAAGTGGGAGGCATCGGTGAACCGGCTGTGGCCAAGCACCTCGCACCAGCCCTCGGCGAGCAGCGCAAGAGACGGATCGGTGAACTCCGCGGGGTCGGCTGCGGCCGTGGCGCTCTCCTCGGCCGGTGCGCTGGGCTCGAGTTCGGCGGCCAGACGGGCCAGCGCCACGCGGTTCGGCTTGCCCCCGGGCAGTGTCGGCATGGCATCCAGTCGCGCCCATCGACCGGGTACGAGGGCACTCGGCAGACGTCGGCTCAGTTCGAGGTGCATCGCCTGCTCGTCCCACGGCTGCTGTCCGTCGGAGTTCTCCAGGAAGCCGACCAGGCGCGGTCCGCCGGCCGCTTCCCGGTCCAGGACGACGGCACAGGAACGTCCGCCGAGCACGGCCGATGCCGCGGCCTCCACCTCCTCCAGTTCGATGCGGTGGCCCCGCAGTTTGATCTGGTTGTCGCGGCGCCCCAGGAAGTGCAACAGCCCGTCGCGATCCCGGTAGCCGAGGTCGCCGGTGAGATAGACCCGCTCGCCGTTCAGTGCCTCGATCCGTACGAATCGGGCCGCAGTGGCCTCCGGGTTGCCGACGTACCCCTCGGCCAGACCGGCGCCGGCGATGGCCAGTTCACCGACCGCACCGGCCGGCAGTGGACGCAGAGCCGCGTCCAGGACGTGGATCCGCTCGCCGGGCAGTTCGGTGCCCAGGGGGATTTCCGCCCCGTCCGCGAGGTTCTCGCGGGTGATCTCGTACACGGTCGAGCTGATCGCCGCTTCGGTCACTCCGTAGACGTTCAACACGGCGGCGTCGGTGTCGGCGAGGAACGCGCGCATCGCGTCCGCCGGGATCCGCTCGCCTCCGAGCACCAGCAGCCTCGGCGCCCAGCGGCGCTCGCGCAGCACCGGCCGCAACTCCTCGCGGGTGGCGAGGAAGTAACTGGTCGGGAGGTTGGCGACGGTGACCCGGGCGGCGGCCAGCAGCTCCGCGAGTTCTGCTCCGGTGGGCACTTCCCGCTCCGGTACGACGAGGCAGGCACCGGCGTACAGCGAGGGCAGGACCTCTTCCAGCGCCACATCGAAGAAGGGCTGGGCGAAGAGCAGCACCCGGTCACCGACGGCCAGGCCGAACCGGTCGGCCGCGCCCGTCAGATGGTTTTCCAGGGCCGCCCGGCCCACCGCGACAGGCTTGGGTATGCCGGTCGAACCCGAGGTGTGGATGATGTACGCCGCACCGGCCACCACATCGGCCGGCCGCGCGGCGGGGAAAGAGGCGGCGTCGATACGCGCCGTCGGCAGGTGTGCGGGCAGCGGCGCCCCCGCGTCGGCGGAGGTGAGCACCAGCGCCGGGCCGAGCCGCTCGAGCAGCAGCTCCAGACGGGAGACCGGGTCGGACGGTGAGAGCGGGCAGTACACGGCTCCGGTCCGCAGACAGGCCAGCAGCGTCACCACCGAGTCGGCACCGCGCGGCAGTACGGCGGCGACCGGCTGCCCCGCCGTCACACCGGCGTCCCGTATCCGCTGCGCGAGGGAGGTGACCTGCTCGTCGAGGTCGCCGTAGGTGAGCCGACGGGCCCCGATCAGCAGCGCGGGCAGGGAGGCGTCGTGGGCGGCTGCCGGGTCGAGCGCGTCCAGGCTCTGCGCGGCCGCGTGCGGTTCGGGCGCGGGGTCGCACGCCGTCGCCGGAAGCGCGAGGTCGGCGAGCACGGTGGCCGGAGTGTCAAGGTAGGCGCGCAGCAGATCCAGGAAGCGTTCGGCGAGCAGCTTCGCCACGTCCTCGCCGAAGAGATCGGCGTCGTAGTCCCAGACCAGCGTCATGCCGGGCGCCCCGTGCCGGGGACCCACTCCACGGCGGTCGTCGGGCAGCAGGACGACATCGAGGTCGAATCGGGTGGTGCCGGTGTTGAACCCCTCGAACAGGGTGATGTCCAGCCCTGGCACCTCGATCTCGGGCAGTGCCGCGTCGTGTGCGCTGAACATGACGCTGAACAGCGGGTTGTCCGCGCCGGAGGTGTGCAGGGCCAGTGCGCGGGTCAACTCCTGGACCGGCACTTCCTGATGCGGCAGAGCGCGGATGAGGGTGTCGGTCACCTCGTCCATGGTGTCCTCGGCCGGGGCTTTCGGGTCCAGGCGAAGCCGCAGCGGGATCGTGTTGACGAACATGCCCACGGCGTCCTCGAATCCCCGCGGGCGGTTGCCGACGGCGGTGCCGACAACCATCTCGGAGCGGCCGCTGTGCCGGCGCAGGAGCTCCGCGAAAAGCCCGAGCAGCGCGGAGAACGGGGTCAGACCGCGCTCACGGGTGTGGGCGCGCAGCCGCTGGGTCAGATCCGCGCCGATCGACTGCCGCAGCTGGCCGCCGTGGTGCCTGCGCAGGGCGCCGGGCCGGGTCAGGCCGGGCAACGGCATGTCGTGGGAGGCGCCCCGCAGTTCGTCGGCCCAGTACTCGAGGCTCGCCTGCCGGGCTGCGGCTCGTACGTCGTCGGCCTGGACGTCGGCCTGGGCACGTACATGGTCCGCGTACGAGGTCGCGGGAGGCAGCGTGACCGGCTCACCGAGGACATGGGCGCGGTAGACGGTGAAGACGTCGCCCAGCAGGATCGCGAACGAGTGCCCGTCGTGGATCAGGTGGTGCTCGACGTGGATGAGCCGGTGCTGGTCGTCGGCGAGCCGCGCCAGCGTCCAGCGCAGCAGCGGCGCCTCGTACGTGTCGAGCGGGGTCTCGGCCTCGGTGCGCAGCAGCTTGGCGAACGCGGCCTCCGGGTCGGCCTCCCCGGTCAGATCCACGCTGCGCAGGCGGGGCACACAGGCGTCAGCGGTCCGCTGGGCCGGCATCGCGCCGGGGACAGCCACGAGTTCCAGGCGGAGTCCGGGGTGCCGGTCGAGGGCGGCGGTGAGCCCGCGGCGCAGGGCCTCGGTGTCCAGCGTCCCCCACAGGTCGAGTGAGGCGGTGAAGTTGTAGGCGCGGCTGCCGGGCTGCACTTGTTCGTGCAGCCAGACGATCTCCTGCGACGAGGAGAGGGGAAGCATGGGCGATCCCTGAGGTTGTCGGGTCGGGTTCTTCGGATACGGGTCGGGGCACGGTTGTGCTCCCCACCCGGGGTTCGCGGGCCGGTCCGCGGATCGCGCGGTCCTGCCGTGCTGTGCTCGGTGGCTTCGGGGTGGTTCTGTGGCTGTGTGGCTTGAGGGATGTGCGGTGCGCCGACCGTGTGCGGTTCGGCGCTGTGTCGTTTCCGTGTACGACTGCGGCGTTCAGCCGACGGTGACGTCGGCGCGCTGCGGTGCGGGCAGGGCCGCGCAGAAGGCGCCGAACCCGTCCTCGGCCGTGCGGTCGTCGTGCACATGGCGGTCCCACACCATGCGGATGTGGAGTTCCGGCCCGTGGGTGA
Organism: Streptomyces sp. NPDC054841; assembly: GCF_053611045.1. Taxonomy (NCBI): domain Bacteria; kingdom Bacillati; phylum Actinomycetota; class Actinomycetes; order Kitasatosporales; family Streptomycetaceae; genus Streptomyces; species Streptomyces sp. NPDC054841. The sequence continues at coordinate 8,192 of NZ_JBSGZO010000377.1, forward strand.
CGGACACGGCGAACGGGGCGCGTACGTGCCGGCCGTCGATGTGGACCTCGCGGCCCACCACTGCGCCCAGGCTCAGGGGCGGACGGCGACGGGCGTCGTCAACGGTCAGCAGGCCGTCCAGTCGGCCCGACCACAGGGAACCGGCCGACCGGGCGGCGTGCACGACTTCGTCGAAGGGGGTGTCCGCCCGGTCGAGATCGCCCCACCAAGCGG
>NZ_JBSGZO010000378.1:0-8396 GCF_053611045.1 Streptomyces sp. NPDC054841
GGATGGTCCGTGCCGCGACGGCCGGCCCCGTCGAACTGCTCGGCGGCCGCAGCGGGTGCAACGCGGAGGCGGAGTCGGCGGCCCGGCGGGCGGTGGAGTCCGGACTGCCCGTGACCGAGCACGGCGTCGCCGGCCGCGCCACGGTCCTCGCCGTACCGCTGGGGGCCACCGGCCGGAGCGGCCACGTGCTGGGGGTCGCCCTGCTGGGCCGTGCGGGCTCCGCGTTCACCGCGAACGACATCGCCATGGTCCGGCACGCGGCCCGCCGCGCGACCGTGGGCATCACGCACGCCCGTGAGTTCGAGTCGGAGCAGCGCAGGACCGTCGAGCTGCAGCGCGCTCTGCTGACCGAGCCCGGCAAGCCCCACCCCAACCTCGAGTTCGCCACCCGCTATCTGCCGGTCGGCACCAGCAGTCTGGTGGGCGGCGACTGGTTCGAGACCGTACGCCTCCACTACGGGCGGACCTTGCTGGTCATGGGCGACGTGATGGGACACGGTGTCGATGCGGCCGTCGAGATGAACACGTACCGCGCGATGCTGCGCGATGTCCCCGCGGCCGATCTGCCACCGCACCGGGTACTGCGCCAGCTCGACCTCGCCATCGCCGACACCAGCGCCCGGCCGGCGACGTGTCTGCTCGTCCGGGTCGACCCGGCCCGCGGACTCGGCACGTTCTCCAGCGCCGGGCATCTGCCGCCCGTCGTCTTCACCGGCGACGGGACGGCGGAGCTCGTCGACGTACCGACCGGGCCACCGCTCGGCACCGGTCTCGGGGGGTACGAAGTCGTCACCCGCGGGCTCACCCCGGACGACACGCTGCTGCTGTACACGGACGGCCTGGTCGAGCGGCGCGGCGAGGACATCGACGAGTCGCTGGCACGGCTGACCCGGGTACGGCAGCCCTGCACCGCACCGGTGGGGGATCTGGTCGACGCGGTGGTGAGCGCGCTCGACGCGGAGCACGCGGAGGACGACGTCGCACTGCTCGCCGCCCGCATCCGCCGCCGCCGCTTGGCCCAGGTCACGGAGGAACAGCCGGTCCAGAGCCAGGAGCGGGCCTGACCGGCTCATCTCCTGCGGGCCGACGGCCAGGACTCCGGTGCCTAGGACCCCTGCGGCTCCGCAGGGGCCTCGCCGGGTCCCTCCTCCTGATTCGGTTCGGCCGGCTGCTCCTCCTGGGTCGGAGGTTCGGCCGGCTGCTCCTGCTGGGTCGGAGGTGGGGACTGGGGGACGGGCTCCGTCCGCTCCGCCGGTGTCGATGCGGCCGGCGGCGACGGGGACGGCTCCGGGGGTGTCAGCCCGGTGGGCGGCAGGTTCGGCGTGGTCCCGCCCGGTGTGGTCCCGCCCGGCGTCGCCGGTCCCGTCGTGGGCTTTTCGGGGCTGTGCGGCGACGGACTCTGCGCCGGCGTCGGCTCGGTAGGGCTCTCGGTGGGCGAGTGCTCCGTCGTCTCGCTCTTCGACGGCGGCTTGGACGGGCTCTCGGAGGACGGGCTCTCGTGCTTCGTCGTCTCGCTCTTCGACGGCGTCGGCTCGGTCCCGCTCTTCGACGGCGTCGGCTTGGTCGGGCTCTTCGGCGGCGTCGACTCCCGGTCGGTGTCTCCCGTGTCCTCCGTTTCGTCCGTGTCGCCGGTGTCGGGTTCCTCTTCGTCGGTGGGCCCGGTGGGCGTCGGCACGAGCGGGGCCGGGACCGGGGTCAGGGGATCACGGGGCGCCGGGGCCGGCTTGTCCGTCCCGCCGGTGGTGTCTCCGCGCGCACGGGCGAAGTACGTCTCGTCCTTGGGGTCGTACGCCACGAAGGTCTTCACGACCGTCGGCGAGGACTGAATGGCCACGGTGTTGGACGCGCGGTATCCGGACCAGGCCTCGCCCTTCTGCCGGGGCGCGCCGCCCCGGACGATGACGGGGGGCGCCAGCGGGTTCCCGCAGGCGCACCGCACGCGCGGCACTCCGCGGTCGTCGACGAGGACGGCGGTGCCGGCCTGCAGCACGGCCTGGTAGGGGGTGGCTTTGCCGTCGACGAAGCTGTGGTTGGTGACCCGGGTGTCCATCCGCAGGGTGAGGGGGGTCAGGGAGCGGAGATAGCCGGGGACCGCGGACGGCGCGATGCCGAGGGCCGACGCGAAGGCGGTGTTCTTGGCGGGCGCGGCGGAGAGTTCGCGGATCTGCATCTCGGTGTCGCAACTGGCGAGCTCACGGGTCCCGCCGTACAGACCGGGGACCGAACCCCGCACGCCGCGGGCGACGTTGCCTTCGGTCGGCGTCGCGGTGGTGGCCCCGCGTGGCAGGACCGCGGCCGGTTGCGCCGTCGCGGTGGCGCGTGCCGAGGAAGCCGTGAAGGGGGCGGGGCCGGCCGAACTCGCGGTCTCCAGGAGGACTTCGCCACCGTACGCGGGTTCGGGGCGGGTGAGGACGATCGCGAGGGCGACGGCCGCGGCGAGCACCGCGGCGATCGACGCGATCCTCGGTATGGAGCGCCACCAGGGGCCTCCGCCACCCGTTTCGGCGCCCGCGGGGCCCTTGGGACCTGACGGGCCACCGCCGGACGGTCCTGACCCTCCCCCGCCGCTCGGCGGCCCGCCCGGTGGCTGGGGAGGTGGCGGCGGTGGCGCCGGCTCCGGGCCCGACAGCGGTCCGGACGGGGGTCCAGTGGGTGGGCCTGACGGCGGTTGGGCGCTCACGGGCTCTACTTCCCAGACATCCCGGACTCCCGCGTTCCGGAGGTCCCGGACATCCCAGCTGTCCCAGAGATTCGGAGAAGCCTTCCTCCAATTGTGTGCTCCGCTCCCGCGCGGCCCGCAAGCCGGATCGGTCGGACCGGCCGGACCCTCCGGCGCGCGGCGGACGTCTTCGCTGCCTACCGTGGAGAGAGTGAGCCAGTACCCATCGACCGCAAGGGCCGGTGCCGCACACACCGTACGGGACTGGCGTGACGCGCTGGTGGCGGTCCTCGCGGGCCTCGCCGCCATGATCGTGGTGGCCGCACTCGGACTGTGGGCGGCGGGCGGAGCGGACCTTCCCGACGGCGCCTTCCCGCGCGTCGTCGCCGCCCTCGTCGTCATGGCGGCCGGCGGCACCGTGGATCTCGCCGGGGACGCGGGCTTCGTCGCCGAGTCGCAGGCCGAACTCGCTGTCATGCCCTTGTCCGTGAGCCTCGTCGGCGCCCTGGTGACGGCCGGGTTGTTCCTGCGGCCGCTGCGGCACCGCGCCGTGGCCCGGACCCGTGAGCTGCTCGGCCGGTTCGTCCGGCTCGCGGCCCTGTGGCTGCTGGGGCTCGCAGGGCTCGCCGGACTGGCCCGGCACACCTTCGAGCTCTCGCTCGGCAAGGACTCCCTGGTCGGCGACATCGGCGACTTCCTCGACGCCTCGCCGAAGGTCGGCTTCCGGGCGGACATGGGGCTCACGCTCCTCTTCGGCCTGCTGTGGCTCATCGGTGTGGTCGCGATGGCGCTCCTGGTGTCCCGGAAGGCTCCGCTGCCCACCCGGCTGGTGCGCTTTCAGGAGTCGGTCCGCCCGGCCGCGTTCGCGATGGTCGCGCTGCTGCTCGCGTACGTCGTCGTGGGCCTGTGCGTCGGGCTCGTGGTCGCCGCGACCCGCGGGCACCCGGACCGGACGTTCGCGGTGATCCTGCTGGGCCTGCCCAACATCGCCTGGCCGTCGCTCACCCTCGGCCTCGGCGCCTCGTGGAACGGCCGGGTGGAGGGGCCCTTCGGGCTGCCGATGCCGGAGCCGCTGGACGCTGTGCTGCGCACCGAGGACACGGCGACGCTGAATGTCTCCACGCTCGCCGAGCACAACGCGCAGGTGTGGTGGCTCGTGGTCGTGGCCGTCGTGCTGGTGCTCGCCGCGGCGTTCCTCATGGCGGTGCGCTCACCGGCGCGCATGCGGCCCTGGCAGCATGCCCTGCACATGGGCGTGGCACTGGCTCTCACGGTGCTGGTGATCTGCCTGCTCAGCCCGCTCTCCGCCCGGTTCGCACTGTCCCTGATCGGCATCGGGGAGCTCGAGGGGCTGGGCGGCGAGGTGCAGTTGCAGCCCCATCTGTGGACGGCCGTTGGCCTCGGGCTGGTCTGGGGGCTCGTCGCCGGGCTGCTCGGTTCCCTGATGGCCGCCCGGGTACGGCGCCGTGGCGAGGTGGAGACCGCCGCCGGCGTCCCGGCCCGCGACCGGTCGCAGAGGTACTGACCCGGGTGTGCTGGTGTACCTGGGGTGTCGTGTGGACGTACGGACGTGTTGGTCGGACCTACTGACGTGCACCTGGGCGTACCGAACTTGCGACTACTGACGTGTGCCCGGGTGTGCCGAACGTGAGGGTCGTTCACCCGCGGCCGGCGCCTCCCTCACCACCGCCCGTACCGGGGGCCGGCGGAGCGGGCCCGCTCGGAGTGACGATCTGCGTCGGCGTCGGGTCGGCGGGCTTCTCCGCCGGAGCTCCGCCCGAGGGCTTGCTGTCCATGGGTGCGTCGTGCGGCGGCGATTCGGTCGCGAAGGTGGCCAGCCGCTTGCCGTCGCAGTACACCCACCGCTCGTGTTCGGCTTCGTACAGCCACACCGCCTCGCCGTCCACGACCAGCCCCACGTGCACACCGCGGGTGCGTGTGCGGAAGGTCTCGCCGTCCACCTGGCCCGCAGCCAGCGACTCCACCGCGCTCCGGTACTCGGCCAGGGCTTTCTCCGCCCGGGCGAGCAGCGGCCGCGGGTCCGCCGTACGGGCGAGCGGCTGCCCGGCCGCCGGCGGGGCCTGCGGTACGGCGATGAGCAGCCGGCCGTCGACCCAGGCCGACCAGCCGTTGGCGCACAGGATCTGGCCCCAGTCGCCGCGCCGGTCGACGAGCTCGACCGGCAGGAAGGGGTCCAGCGGCGCGCTGGGGCGGTTGATGTCGGGGGCCTCCCAAGTGGCGATCCCGTCACCGGGGACGACATGGGTGGGCCGGAAGCCCGGCACGGAAACGGAATCGATCACGTCGTCACCGCTCTCTACTTGCGCATGATCGCGGGCTCCTGACGTCGCAGCAGCCGGGCGACGACGAACCAGAGCACGATGGAGTACACCACCAGGACGCCCATGCTGATCAGCCACGGGTCGGCGGTGTGCTCGAACAGCGGGTCGGCGAACTGCTTCTCCGGCACGATTCTGCCGAGGTCGATCGTCGCCGCCGAGGCCGCGAAGCCCCACCGGGCCGGCACCAGCCATGTCAGCTGCTCCAGGCCCACCGTGTCGTACAGCGTCAACAGAGCACCGCAGAAGACGATCTGGACCATGGTCATGAGCACCAGCAGCGGCATGGTGACCTCTTCCTTGCTCACCAGTGCGGAGATGACGAGGCCGACCATCATCGAGCAGAACGACAGCAGCGCGACGGCCAGGGTGATTTCGATGAGCGGCGGCATCAGGACGCCCTCGCCGCCGACAGTGTTGAGATTGACGCCGAAGAGTCCGACGAGGGTGATGACGACGGCCTGGACGACCGTGATCATGCCCAGCACCACCACCTTGGACGTCAGATAGGCGGATCTGGACAGCCCGACGGCGCGCTCCCGCCGGTAGATGACGCGTTCCTTGACGAGTTCGCGCACCGCGTTCGCCGCCCCGGTCAGGACCGCACCCACGCACAGGACGAGCAGGGTATTGATCGCGGTTTCCGGGTCGAGTTTTCTGCCGGCCATGAGCCGGGCCATGGCGCCCATCCCGAACGGCAGCGCGACCATGACGAACATGAAGGTCCGGTCGGTGCTCAGCACGGCCACGTAACGCCGTACGAGGGTCTGCAGTTGGGCGACCCACCTCTGCGACTTGGGCGGGGGCTGCGCGAAACCCTGGGGCAGCCGCTCGCGGGCGAGCCGGGGCTGCACGCTCGAGTCGATGTACTGGCGGTGGAACGGCGATGCGAGGTACTGCCCCGCCCAGTCGCGTCCGCGATCGTTCTCGAACGCCTCGAAGGCTTCGGGCCACTCCTCGAAGCCGAAGAAGGCGAGGGCGTCCCCGGGCTTGCCGAAGAAGGCGACCCGGCCGCCGGGCGCCATCACCAGCAGCTGGTCGCACACCTCGAGGCTGAGCACACTGTGGGTGACGACGATGACCGTACGGCCGTCGTCGGCGAGGCCTCGCAGCATGTTCATCACCGAGCGGTCCATCCCCGGGTCGAGGCCGGAGGTGGGTTCGTCGAGGAAGAGCAGCGACGGCTTCGTCAGCAGCTCCAGGGCGACGCTGACCCGCTTGCGCTGGCCGCCGGAGAGGCTGTGAATGGTCTGGTCCGCCCGCTGTTCGAGACCCAGCTCACGGATGACCTCATCGACCCGTGCCTCGCGTTCCGCGGGCGTGGTGTCCTCGGGGAAGCGCAGTTCGGCGGCGTAGCCGAGGGCCCGCCGGACGGTGAGCTGGATGTGCAGGATGTCGTCCTGCGGTACGAGTCCGATGCGCCGGCGCAGCTCGGCGTAGTCGCGGTACAGATCGCGGCCGTCGTAGAGGACGGTGCCGTGGTCGGCGGGGCGCAGTCCGGTGAGCGCGTTGAGGAGGGTCGACTTTCCGGCGCCGCTGGGTCCGACGACGGCGAGCAGGCACTTCTCGCCGACGGGGAACGAGACGTGTTCGAGGAGAACCTTGCGGCCCTCGTCGACGGCGACGCCGAGGTCCTGGACGTCCAGCGAGACCTCGCCGGAATCGACGAACTCCTGCAGTTCGTCGCCGACGAGGCGGAACGCGGAGTGGCCGACGCCGATGATGTCCCCGGCGGAGACCGTGGCGAGGGTGATGGGCTGCCCGTTGAGATAGGTGCCGTTGTGGCTGCCGACGTCGGCGATCTCGAACGTACCGTCCGGATGGAGGCGCAGTTCGGCGTGGCGGCGGGAGACCACGAGGTCGTCGATGACGACGTCGTTGTCGGCGCCGCGGCCGATGCGGACCGTTCGGGTGGGCAGCGGGCGCACGGTGGTGGGCTGCTGGAACGTGCCGGTGGCGGAGGGCATGGAGACGGCGGAGAGGCGGGGCTCGCCGGGCGGGCGCGGCGGCACGGGCTCCGGCGGGGACGCCGAGCCGACGAGGACCGCGCGGGGGCCGTCGTCGGGGTTGCCGAACCGTATGACGGTGCCGGGACCCACGTCCGACTCCTGGATGCGGCTGCCCTCCGCGTAGGTGCCGTTGGTGCTGTGCGCGTCCTCCAGCGTCCATTGGCCGGCCACGGTCCTGAGGACGGCGTGGTGCCACGACACCCGGGCGTCGTCGAGGACGATCTCGCTCATGGGGTCGCGGCCGACGTGGTACACCCGGCCCGGGCTCATCAACGTCGAGCCCCCGTCGGTTTCGATGACCAGCTCGGGCGCGGTCGGCGCTGCGGGCCGCTCAGCCATGCCTCGATCTTATCTTTTGATCTCTTTACTCGCCCGATGTCGCCTTTGCCCGCCGATGTCGGCCCGCCGGCGCAGCGGACCGGGGTCGGGTGGCGACGAGGGCGGCCTCGGTCGCCTTCGCCACGGACTGGACGGGGGTGCCGGCCCGGCGCCCCGCCGTCAGGCGACGGAGGGGATGGCCTGGGCCGGTATGCGCGGCTCGTCGTGGTGGATCGGGGTGTGCGCGCCGGTCAGTGAGATCCCGCTGCCGCCGCGCCGGCCGGCGACGATCTCCGCCGCGATCGACAGGGCCGTCTCCTCGGGCGTACGGGCGCCCAGGTCGAGGCCGATCGGCGAGCGCAGCCGGGCGAGTTCCAGCTCGGTGACGCCGACCTCGCGCAGCCGTGTGTTGCGGTCCTCGTGGGTGCGGCGGGAACCCATCGCGCCGACGTAGGCGACGGGAAGCTTCAGTGCCAGTTCCAGCAGGGGCACGTCGAACTTGGCGTCATGGGTGAGGACGCACAGCACCGTACGGCCGTCGGTCCGGGTCGACTCCAGGTACCTGTGCGGCCAGTCGACGACGATCTCGTCGGCCTCGGGGAAGCGCAGCTTCGTCACGAAGACCGGGCGGGCGTCGCACACGGTCACGTGGTAGCCGAGGAACTTCCCGACCCGTACCAGCGCGGACGCGAAGTCGATCGCACCGAAGACGATCATCCGGGGGGCGGGGACGCTCGACTCGACGAGCAGGGTCAGCGGCCGGCCGCAGCGGGCGCCGTCGGCGCCGATGACGGCGGTGCCGGTACGGCCGGCGTCCAGCATGGCGCGGGCCTCGCCGGCTGCGGTGCGGTCCAGTTCCGGGTGGCCGCCGAGGCCGCCGTCGTACGAGCCGTCCGTACGGACGAGCAGGGCGCGGCCCATCAGCTCGGCGGGTCCGTCGGTGATCCGCGCGACCGCCGCTGCCTCCCCTCGCGCGGCGGCGGTCAGCGCGGCCGCGAAGATCTCCCTGGCGGGAGAGTCCGCGCGTACCGGGGTGACGAGGATGTCGATGATCCCGCCGCAGGTCAGACC
>NZ_JBSGZO010000379.1:0-8387 GCF_053611045.1 Streptomyces sp. NPDC054841
GGCGATGACGTCGCCGGTCTTGACCGGGGCGTCCGCCGACGGGACGGCCGTGGGGCCGGTGGCGGGCGCGGTGGTAGGCGCGGCCGTGGGAGCGGCGGTGGGAGCGGCCGACGGGTTCTTGCGCGGGCTGGATATGACGGCGCGTCGGGTGCGCTTGTCGTAGGCGGCGACCTTGAGCGCGCTCTTCTTCGCGCTCGTGCCCTTGCCTCCCGGCCGGGCCACGGCCGTCGGGGTGGGCGCGCCTTGCGATGCCGCTTCGACTTCGAGCTGTTCGCTCCCGCCGTCCGTCGCCGCCGTGGCGGCGGCGGGGGTGGGCCCGGCCGCGGGGCCGGCGGCATGGTCGGGGGTGGCCGAGCATCCGCTCGCGGCGAGCGCGAGCGAGGTCAGCGCGGGGACCAGGAGTCTCCTGGTGAGCTTACGCACGGGGGTGTCCTCCGGCGATGAAAGATGAGGGGGGTGGCAGCTGCTTACTCGCAAGTAACAGCGGCGGAATCATGTCACGCGAACACCCGTCCGTCACATTGACGTGCAGTCAACACCTTGGCGAGCGGGGATGGTTGAGCCAATGATCAACTGCTGAGCTTGCGCCGCACCTCGGCTTCGCGGACGTGGTCGCCCAGTTCGCCGTAGACGGTCGCCGCCCGGCGGTACTCCGCGTCGGCGCCCAGCTCGTCGCCCTGTGCGAGCAGGTTGTCGCCGATCGCCTCCGCGACGCCCGCGATGCCCATGCCGTAGCCGATGCGGGCGAACACGGCCAGCGCGGCGCGGTGATGCTCGGCGCCGGGCCCGTACGCACCGCGACACTCCTCCAGGTGGCCCAGCTCGCACAGCGTCCAGCCCTCCCCCACCGGCCGGTCGTTGCGGCGGTAGATGGCGAGCGCCGAGCCCAGATACCGCTCGGCGGGAACGAAGTTGCCGACCTGGACGTAGGCAGCGCCGAGATGCCGTTCGGCGTCCGCGAGGTACGCGGGGCTGCCGCTGCGACGGGCGAGGGCGACCACCGCCGTCTCCAGGCAGTCGATCGCCTCGTCGGGCCGGCGCCGGCGCAGATGGAGGGCACCGAGGCTGCTCAGGACCTCCGCCTCGCCCATCTCATGGCCCATTTCCCGGTAGCCGTCCACGGCTGTCCGGAACTCCCGCAGTGCCTCGTCATAGCGCCCGGCACGGCCGAGGGCGTCACCGAGAAGCCGACGGGTCTTGATCTGTTCGGCGCGGGTGGCGGACCGCTGCTGCACGGCGACCGACATCCGCAGATGGTCCACGGCCTGGCCGAGCCGTCCCTCGTGCAGATACGCGGCGCCCAGGCCGCGCAGCGCGTACGCCGCCCAGGCCTGCTCGCCCGCCCGGCGGGCCACGTCGAGGATCGTGGCCCACATGGCGAGGCGCGGGAGCTGGCTCGGCTGGTCCCACAGCCATCGGTCGGCGGCCATCGCGAGCCGGTAGCCGGAGCGGTGGAGGCCTTCGCGCACTGCCGCGCGTACGAGAAGGGAGATCGTGGCCTGCTCGGCGCCGCCCCAGGCATGGCTGCCGTGCCGCTCGGCGTCCTCGGTGTACGCGGTGAGGATCCGTTCGAGGGCGGCGCGGCGGTCGGCCGGGGCGGTGTCGCGTTCGAGCCGCTCGGCGGCGAACAGGCGGATGAGGTCGTGGAGGCGGTAGCGGTCCGGACCGACGGGCTGGACGAGCTGGGCGTCGGCGAGGCGTTCAAGTCCCGCCCGGGCGGCGGGCGACGACCGGTCCGCGGCCGCCGCGGCGACACGGGCGGTGAGGCGGGAGCCCGGGTATGCGCCCAGGCTGCGGAACAGTTGGCGGTCCTCGTCGCTCAGCGCGTCGTAGCCGGCTTCGAAACTCGCACGGACGGCGAGGTCGCCGACCCGCAGCTCGTCGAGGCGGCCCCGCTCGTCGGCGAGGCGGCCGGCCAGCTCGGACACCGGCCAGGCGGGGCGCGAGCGCAGACGCGCTGCGGCTATGCGGACGGCGAGAGGCAGCAGCCCGCACGCGTGGACGACCATGCGCGCGGACGCGGGCTCCGCGGCGGTGCGGTCGGCTCCGGCGACGGCCGCGAGGAGGGCGAGCGCCTCGCGTTCGGTGAGGGCGCCGAGGGGGACCGTGGCCGCTTCGGGGAGATCGAGGAGGGCGTTGCGGCTGGTGATGAGGGCGAGACAGTACTCACCGCCCGGGAGCAGCGGACGCACCTGGGCCGCGTCGGCGGCGTCGTCGAGGACCAGCAGGACGCGGCGGCGCGCGGTGCGGCTGCGCAGACGCGCGGCGAGGGCGTCGGGCTCGCCGGACTGCTCCTCCTCGGGTGCGCCGAGGGCGGCGAGCAGGCGGGCCAGTACGGCGGCGGGCGCGGCGGGCTCACCGCGGCCCGCGCCGAGGGCCGCGTACAGCTGGCCGTCGGGGTAGAGGGGGCGGAGCTCGTGGGCGAGGCGGACCGTGAGGGTCGACTTGCCGAGGCCGGGGGCGCCGGTGACGGCGATGGCCCGGTGGCCTTCGTGGACGAGGCGGAGGAGGGTGCCGATGTCGTGGGTGCGGCCCGCGAAGTCGGTTATGGGGGCCGGGAGTTCGGCTGGGCCCGGGGCGCCGGGGGCCGGGGCGGCCGGTTCCCGCCCTGATGGCGGTCCGTGGGCCCGTGACTGGTGCACGGCGAAGAGGGCCGTACCGGCGGCCAGAACGGCCACGAGCGGCCAGGCGAGCGGCGCGAGCGGCTCCATGGCCGCGGGAAGGGTGCCGCCGGTCGCCACGTTCACGGCAACCGCGAGCAGCACCGAGAGGAGAGTCGATCCCGTGGCCAGAACGGCCGTCGCGCGAGTGCGCCGCACAGTGCCCCCGTCCCCCGCCGACGTACGCGTGTGTCCATTGTGGCGCACCGGCACCTCAACCGCTTTCTGCCGAAGTCCGGTTGGAACCATGAGGAGCCAGGAGGAACCAGGAGGAGCCAGGAGAACCCCGAGGAGTCAGGCGCCTCGTATCGTCCATCTCGCATCGTCCACCTCGTATCGTCCCTGTCATGACCACTGAACGCATCGCCCCTCCCGTGATCGCGGACGAACGCGAGATGCTCCGGGCCCATCTCGACTTCCACCGCGCCACGCTCGCCATGAAGTGCGACGGGCTGTCCGACGAGGAGCTGCGCAGGCAGTCGATGCCGCCGTCGGCGCTGTCGCTGCTCGGTCTGGTGCGGCACATGGCGGAGGTGGAACGTACGTGGTTCCGCCGCGTGATCAACGGGGAGGACATCCCGCTGGTGTGGTCGGAGGAAGGCGACTACCAGGTCGCTTACGACGCACGTACGGCGACGCGGTCGGAGACGTTCGCGGCCTGGCGGACCGAGATCGACCACGCCCGCCGGATCGAGGCGGAGGCGGAGTCACTGGACGTCACCGGGTATCAGCCGAGGTGGGGCGAGGACGTGTCGCTGCGCCTGGTGATGCTGCACCTGATCCACGAGTACGCCCGGCACAACGGGCACGCCGACTTCCTGCGCGAGGGGATCGACGGGACTGTCGGCGCCTGACCGCCGGGAGTGCCGGGCCGGGGGCGGCCGTCGGCAGACGGGACTGTTCGGCAGACGGGACTCTGAAGACACGACCTACGGCGACGGCGTACGCGCCGCCGCCAGGAGCCGCGCCGTGTCGTCGGCGCACAGCTGCAGCGCGTTGCCGACCGTCGTCAGAACGTCCCGCTCGGCCGGGATATACGGGCCGTCGGCGAGCGCGATGCCCGCGCCCTGCAGCAGGATCGATTCGCGGCCGGCCGGGGCCAGATGCGGGGTGAGCGGCTCCAGTGCCTCGTGGAGTTCGATGGCGAGGGCGGCGCCGCAAGGGCCGGTGTCGGTGATGAAGCGGCCGGTGTCGGCGGCCAGGGCCTCGACCATCGTGGTCAGCTGGTCCTCGGTGCAGTCGCTGAATCCGGCGGCGCGGACGGCGGCGACGGCGGTCTGCCGGACCGTGCGGGAGGAGGTGCCGCCGGCGGCGAGAACGGCGAGGGCGACGGTGTGCACGGCGTCGCGGAGCATCGCGGAGAAGCGGGCGGTGGTGGGGTGGTCGAGGGCTTCCGTGCCGAAGTGGGTGTGGCAGGCCGCGCATTCGACGACCGGGCCCGCATGGCCGCGTGGCAGGACGGGGACGCCGAGCACGGTGAAGCGGCGGCGGCCGGTGCGGCGGCGGTAGTTGCGGTCGCCTCCGCAGTCGGGGCAGAAGAACTCGCCGTCGCCGATCGTGCTCCAGGACGTACGCACACCGAAGACGCGAAGGCCACGATTACCGTGGATGCGCGGTTTTCGGCCGCTTCGTCCTCGGGCTGGCAGCACGTCGCACCTCCGTGAATCCCCCGTGGCCCGTCGGGCACGTGTGGTGCCCCCACGGCAACGTCGCCGCGTTGACGTGATGTTAGCCACATCGATGATGTGGCGTCAGTACCCATGCGTCACTTCGCCGGGACATGGCCGAACCCCGCCCCTGTGACGGGGGCGGGGTTCGGGTGCGGAGGCGGAGTGGGCGTCAGCGGGCCGCGCGGTTGACGGCCGAGATGACCGCCTTCAGCGAGGCGCGCGTGGTGTTGGCGTCGATGCCGATGCCCCACAGGACCTTTCCGTCGATGGCGCATTCGATGTACGAGGCGGCCTGCGCGGAGGCGCCCTCGCTCATCGTGTGCTCCTGGTAGTCCAGCAGACGGGCATCCACGTCGATCGCGGCCAGTGCGTCGAAGAACGCGGAGATCGGACCGTTGCCGGAGCCGGTCAGGACGGTGTCCACGCCGTCCACGACCGCCTCGACCGTCAGGGTGTCGGTGCCGTCGGTGTCCGACGTGGTCTGGCCGGAACGCAGCTGGATCCGGCCCCAGCGAGCCTCGGCGTCGACCGGGTTGGGCAGGTACTCGTCCTGGAAGACCGACCAGATCTCCTTCGGCGTGACCTCTCCGCCCTCGGCGTCGGTCTTGGCCTGAATGATGCGGGAGAACTCGATCTGCATCCGGCGCGGCAGGTCCAGCTTGTGGTCGTTCTTCAGGACATAGGCGATACCGCCCTTGCCGGACTGCGAGTTGACGCGGATGACCGCCTCGTAGGAGCGGCCGACGTCCTTCGGGTCGATCGGCAGGTACGGGACGGCCCACTCGATGTCGTCGGTCGTCACCCCCGGGCCCTGGGCGGCCGCGTCGGCCTCCATGACGTCGAAGCCCTTCTTGATGGCGTCCTGGTGGGAGCCGGAGAAGGCGGTGTAGACCAGGTCGCCCGCGTAGGGGTGGCGCGGGTGGACCTCCATCTGGTTGCAGTACTCGCTGGTGCGACGGATCTCGTCGATCTGCGAGAAGTCGATCTGCGGGTCGACGCCCTGGGAGAACAGGTTCATGCCCAGGGTGACCAGGTCGACGTTGCCGGTCCGCTCGCCCTGACCGAACAGGCAGCCCTCGATACGGTCCGCACCCGCCATGATCGCCAGCTCGGCGGCGGCCACGGCCGTGCCGCGGTCGTTGTGCGGGTGGACGGACAGGCAGACGTACTCGCGGCGGGTCAGGTTCCGGGACATCCACTCGAAGCGGTCCGCGTGCGTGGACGGCGTGGAACGCTCCACGGTGGCCGGCAGGTTCAGGATGATCTCGCGGCCAGGGCCGGGCTGCCAGACGTCACAGACGGCTTCGCAGACCTCCAGGGCGAAGTCCAGCTCGGTGTCGGTGAAGATCTCCGGGCTGTACTGGTAGCCGAAGGTCGTCTCGGGGCCCAGCAGCTTGTCGGCGTACTCCATCACCAGACGGGTGCCGTCGACGGCGATCTGCTTGATGTCGTCCTTGGAGCCGCGGAAGACGACCCGGCGGAAGACGGGGGCCGTCGCGTTGTACAGGTGCACGGTGGCGCGCTTCGCGCCGACGATCGACTCGACGGTGCGCTCGATCAGGTCCTCGCGGGCCTGGGTCAGGACGGAGATGGTCACGTCCTCGGGGATCGCGCCCTCTTCGATGATCGAGCGGACGAACGCGAAGTCCGTCTCACCCGATGAGGGGAAGCCGACCTCGATCTCCTTGTAACCCATTCGGACGAGCAGGTCGAACATCTCGCGCTTGCGCGCCGGGCTCATCGGGTCGATCAGCGCCTGGTTGCCGTCGCGCAGGTCGGTGGACAGCCAGCGGGGCGCCTTGGTGATCCGCTTCTCCGGCCAGGTACGGTCCGGGATGTCCACGGCCTCGTACTGCCCGTACTTGTGGATCGGCATGCCGGACGGCTTCTGGGTGTGCGTCGTGTTGGTGATCGGGGTAGGGCGGCCGATCCACTGCGACTGAGACATTGCGTAGGGCTCCTCGGGGGTCCTGCTGGGGCGGGACGGCCGACTTGGTCGCACTCTCTCGAAGCAGCACCAGACTCCGCGGGGAGGGGGTCGGCCTACGACTACAGGCCCTCGCCGCGGCAGCTAAGGAGAAGCAGCCCGAAACGCATGATGCGGACGAGCCTAGCTGAGCTTTGGCGGAAGTGCCGGTCCCGTTTCAGTATGCGGGACGACCGATCGGTAACGGGCAAATGTGAGCTATCACCCTATTTTACTAATCATCGTCGCAGGTAGTGACAGCGGCATGACCCACTGCCACATTGCCAGACATGGATTCCTTCACGCCTGTCTTCTGCGGCATCGTGCCGCCGCACCTGCTCGACAAGCTCGCCCGGGCCGACGACCCAGCGATCGCCGCGGCCGCCCGCCGCACCCTGATCGCGGACGCCGGGCACCGCACCGGCCGCCGGCTGACCACCGTCGTCGGCGCGGCCGCCCCGGCGGGCCGGGAGACCGGGGCGAAGCCCCGTCGCACCCTCTACGACGCGGAGCACAAGACCGCGCTGCCGGGCACGAAGGTGCGCTCCGAGGGCGACGAGCCCGGCCAGGACGCGACCGTCAACCGCGCGTACGCGGGCCTCGGCGCGACCTTCGAGCTGCTGCTCTCCGCGTACGGGCACAACTCCGTCGACGGCAACGGCCTGCCGCTCGACGCGACCGTCCACTACGACGAGAACTACGGGAACGCCTTCTGGAACGGCGAGCAGATGGTGTTCGGCGACGGGGACGGCGAGATCTTCCTCGACTTCACCGTGCCGGTCGACGTCATCGCCCATGAGCTGGCACACGGCTTCACCCAGTACTCGGCGAACCTCACGTACTTCGGCCAGCCGGGCGCGCTGAACGAGTCGGTGTCGGACGTCTTCGGCTCGCTGGTGAAGCAGTACACCCTCGACCAGACCGCCGACCAGGCCGACTGGCTGATCGGCGCCGGGCTGCTCGCCCCGGGCGTGTCCGGGGTGGCGCTGCGGTCGATGAAGGCGCCGGGTTCGGCCTACGACGACGACGTCCTCGGCAAGGACCCGCAGCCCGCGACGATGGACGACTACGTCCGTACGGGCCGGGACAACGGCGGTGTCCACATCAACTCCGGCATCCCCAACCACGCGTTCTATCTGCTCGCCACGCAGCTCGGCGGCAAGGCATGGGAGCGGGCGGGGCAGATCTGGTACGACACGATGACTGCGGGGAGCCTTGAGGTCGACGCCTCCTTCACGGACTTCGCCAAGGCCACTGTCGCGGCGACGGCCGCGCGGTACGGCGAGAGCGAGGAGCACGAGGCGGTGCTGAAGGCCTGGTCGCAGGTCGGGGTGACCACGGCCTGAGGCCTGTCCTGTCCGGCCCGCCCGTCTGTCCTGTCTGTCCTGGGGCCTGATCCACCGGACAGGCCCTGGGAACGGAGCCGGGTGGGCCGCCAGGTGGGCCGCCGACGGAGGCGGATCCGTCCGGGACAGGCTAGACAGGACCCATGCGTATTCAAGTGCGACGCACGGGTGGTTTCGCCGGCATCGAGCGGGTCTCCGAGGTGAACACCTCGGGGCGGCCCGACGCCCAGGAGTGGCATGCCCTGGCCGAGCAGGCCGTGAGCGACGGCCGGGGCACGCCGCCGGTGGGGGTGCCGGACGGATTCCAGTACCAGATCACGGTGGACGGCAAGACGGTGTACTGCGCGGATCCACGGCTTACGGAGGCGCAGCGGTCGCTCATCTCGCGGGTGCTGAAGGAAGGCTCCTAGTCCTTGCCCTTGCAGGGCTGCGGCTCCGGCTCCGGCTCCGAGCCAGGGCTCGGGCTCGGGGGCGGGGCTCCAGGGCCGCGCCTCTATCCGAGCGTGCCGAGGCCCGTCGCGACCGAGGCCGCCGCCCGGCCCGGGGCGTCGCCCGCCGCGACGGCGAAGTCGCGGAGCGCGCCCGCCAGCACCTGGTCAGGCGTGTAGTCGCCCATGATGTAGCCGGTCCGGGCGAGTTGGGCGAGGCCGTGCATCTGGGCGAAGAGCTGGCGGACCAGGAGGTCCGGGTCCGCCTCGCGGCGGAAGCGGCCTTCGGCGACGCAGCGCCGGATCGCGTCCCGGGT
>NZ_JBSGZO010000380.1:0-8354 GCF_053611045.1 Streptomyces sp. NPDC054841
CCCCCACCGGTAGGAGTGGGGAAGCGGCGGGCTCGGGCGCGTGAGGCCGGGGTGCTACGACCGCTGGATCAGCGGGCGTAGTACTCGACGACGAGCTGCTCGTCGCAGATCACCGGGATCTCCTTGCGGTTCGGCTCCCGGTCCATGCGGAAGGCGAGCGCCTTGAGGTTGACCTGCAGGTAGCGCGGGGTCTCACCGTCGGGCGCGTAGCCACCCTCGCGGGCGACCTGGAACGGGTGCTTCTCGCGGGAGCGCTCGCGGACCGTGACGACGTCGTCCGGGCGGACACGGAAGGAAGGCTTGTCGACCTTGCCGCCGTTCACCTCGATGTGGCCGTGGACGACCATCTGACGGGCCTGGTAGATCGTCCGGGCGATGCCGGAACGGAGCACCAGGGCGTCGAGACGGCGCTCGAGCTCGATGATCAGGGCCTCGCCGGTCTTGCCCTGAACCTTGCTGGCGCGCTCGTAGGCGCGGACCAGCTGACGCTCGGAGACGTCGTACTGCGCACGAAGGCGCTGCTTCTCGAGCAGACGGACCTTGTAGTCCGAGTTCTGCTTACGGCCACGGCCGTGCTCACCCGGCGGGTACGGGCGGGCCTCAAAGTACTTGACGGCCTTCGGGGTCAGAGCGATGCCGAGCGCACGCGACTTCTTGACCTTGGGTCGCGACTGGTTCACGTGGAACCTACCTCCATGTAAGTTAGGTGAGCCTTACCTTATTCGAGGAGGACGTAATGTCTCGACCACATGGGATCCCCCTGCCCAGTGCGCATCGCAGTTCGGACGACTCGAAAGAATCGGTGTCCGCTTACGACGACGATGAGCAAGGTCAGCCGCGTCCCAGGGAAGGCGCTCGACAGCCCACCATGGCCGAGCGCGTACGAACCCTCGTTGAGTACAACGCCTCAGTATCCCTCACGCTGCCGGGTGCTCGCGACCATGGCCCCGGCTTCTGGGAGCCTGCCGCGCGCACCGTCACACCCGAGGGTGACGTCGTTCTCCTTGTGCCCTGGGATTCTCCCACCGCCAGGGCCGCCGCGTACGCCCAGGACGACGACCTGACCGCCGTGATGGAGATCACGGACGTCGCCCCCGTCGCGGTGCGCCAGCGCATCCGCGGCCGCGCCTGGCTGGCCGGCTGGCTCACGGCCGTGCGCAACGACGACCGGGCCCGGTACACGGAGCTGCTCGCCGAGCGGCACCCCGTGGGCGCCGTGCTGGAGACCGGCCAGGACCGGCCCGCCTGGATGCTGCTGCGGCTGGAGGTCGGTGAGATCTCGGTGGACGACCTGTGGGGCGCGGGCTGTGTGGAACCCGAGGATCTCGGGCGTACGGAGCCGGATCCGATCGCGCGGCACGAGGCGGAGCTGCTTCAGCATCTGCACTCCGCGCACAGCGACCAGGTGCGCGGCCTGTCCACCCTGCTCGGCGACCGGACGGACGAGACGTACGTGGCGGTGCGGGACGTGGTGCCGGTGGCACTCGACCGGTTCGGCCTCCGGGTGCGCTTCACCGGGCCGGAGAACCGTACGTTCGACGCGCGCTTCGACTTCCCCGAGCCGGTGCGGGACACCGGGGGTCTGCGGCACGCGATGCACACGCTGTTCACCGCGGCGACGCGGTGAGAAGCGGTGAGAAGCGGTGAAAAAGTGAGGAAGCCGGCCGGCAGGGACGCCCGCCGACGGCCTCACGAGCCGGACGAGCCCTCGCCGCGCAGACGCTCACGGACCTTCTCCACCACGTCCGCGTAACGCGCCTCCGCGCCGTACCGCGTCGGTTCGTAGTAGCGCTTGCCGTGGACCGCGTCCGGCGCGTACTGCTGCGGGGCGATGGCGCCCGGGACGTCGTGCGGGTACACATACCCCTGGGCGTGGCCGAGCTTGGCCGCGCCCTTGTAGTGGCCGTCGCGGAGATGGGGCGGGACCGGGCCCGCCAGGCCCTGGCGCACATCCGCCAGGGCGGCCCCTATCGCGGTCGTCGCGGCGTTGGACTTCGGGGCGAGGGCCAGGGCGATCGTGGCGTGGCTGAGCGTGAGGGCCGCCTCGGGGAAGCCGATCATGGCCACGGCCTGAGCGGCGGCGACGGCGGTCGGCAGGGCCGTCGGGTCGGCCAGCCCGATGTCCTCGCTGGCCGAGATCATCAGCCGCCGCGCGATGAAGCGCGGGTCCTCCCCCGCCTCGATCATGCGGGCCAGATAGTGCAGCGCCGCGTCGACGTCGGAGCCGCGGATGGACTTGATGAGGGCGCTCGCCACGTCGTAGTGCTGGTCGCCGTCGCGGTCGTACTTCACCGCCGCGCGGTCGACCGTCTCTTCCACCGTCGTGAGGAGGATGTACTGCTCGCCCTTGGCGAGGGCGGCACCGGCCGCGGCCTCCAGCGCGGTCAGCGCCCGCCGGGCGTCGCCCCCGGCGATGCGCAGCAGATGCGCCTCGGCGTCGTCGGGCAGCGTCACTGCGCCGCCCAGGCCGCGCTCCTCGGTCAGCGCCCGCTTCATGAGCCCGCGCAGATCGTCGTCGGTGAGCGGCTCCAGCGTGAGCAGCAGGGAGCGGGACAGCAACGGGGAGATCACCGAGAAGTACGGATTCTCGGTGGTCGCGGCGATCAGCGTCACCCAGCGGTTCTCGACGGCGGGCAGTAGTGAGTCCTGCTGGGCCTTGCTGAAGCGGTGGATCTCGTCGAGGAAGAGGACGGTCTCCTTGCCGAAGCCGCCGGCGGCGCGGCGGGCCCCGTCGATGACCGCCCGGACCTCCTTGACGCCCGCGGTGATCGCGGAGAGCTCGACGAAGCGCTTGTTGGTCGCCTTCGACACCACGTACGCGAGGGTCGTCTTGCCCGTGCCCGGCGGGCCCCACAGGATCACCGACGAGGCGCCCGCGGGCCCGCCGCTGCCCTCTGCCCCTTGCTCCACGAGTCGACGCATCGGCGACCCCGGCTTCAGCAGATGCTGCTGGCCGACGACCTCGTCGAGGGTGCGCGGACGCATCCGGACGGCCAGGGGACTCGCGGACGGGTCCTTCTCCTGGCGTTCCTCAGCGGCTGCGGTAAAGAGATCGGGCTCCACAGGGACGAAGCCTAAGTGAGAGCACTGACAACGCGGCCGCGGCCCGGCCGGCCGGAGCGGCCGCTGCCCGTCAGCTGATCCAGAAGTCCCACCAGCGGGTCAGGATCAGCATCCCGATGACGCCGGTGTGCAGCACCGGCAGGACCCAGGTGAACTCGGAGAGGAAGCTCTTCGCCCACGCCGGGGCCGGGAGCAGGCCGGCCCTGATGTTGTGCGACGTCACGTACCAGAACATGAAGATCGTGGCGACCCAGGCGAGGCAGCACCACAGGCACAGCGCGTTGATGTTGTAGAGCGACTGGTACTGGAGCCAGGTGCAGAACGCGACGCCGAAGAGCGTGCCCGCGTTGAACGTCAGCCAGTACCAGCGGCGGAAGCGGGCGCCGGCGAGCAGGCTCATGCCGACGCAGATCACGATCCCGTAGGCGACGAGCCCGAGCATCGGGTTGGGGAACCCGAAGGCGGAGGCCTGGTCGCTCTCCATCACGCTGCCGCACGAGACGATCGGGTTGAGGCTGCACCCGGGGGTGAAGGTCTTCCCCGCGATCTTGGCCTCGAGGATCTTGAACTTGTCGATCGTGATGACCCAGGCGGCCAGCAGCCCGGCCGCGCCGGTGATCACCAGCAGCCACCCGAACGCGCGGCTGCCGCCGACCGTGCCTCGCACGCCCTCCACTTCCTGGCCGGAGGACACGCCGTCAACCGCTGCAGTCGTCATATCGCCGTTCCATCACTCGGTCACTGCTGGGGCATGGTCATTCTGCCGCACGTCCGCCCGTGTCCACCGTTCGATGGGGATAAGGAAGTCCGGGATCCGGCCATGGCACGGGGCCCGGACCGTCGGGAAACGGTCCGGGCCCCGTGTGCACGGCCGTGCTCAGGAGAGCTTCGCCCGGATCTCCGCGATGACCGCGTCGACAGCGACCGGGGTCTGCTCGCCGGACTCCATGTCCTTGAGCTGGACGACGCCTTCGGCGAGGTCGCGCTCGCCGGCGACGATCGCGTACCGCGCACCGCTCCGGTTCGCGTTCTTCATGGCGCCCTTGAGGCCCTTGCCGCCGTACGAGAAGTCCGCGGCGACGCCTTCCCTGCGCAGCTGCGTGACGACCCCGAAGAGGACGCGGCGCGCCTCCTCGCCGAGCGGGACGGCGAACACGCTGGTGCTGGCGGGCAGTTCGAGCTCGATGCCCTCGGCCTCCAGCGCCAGGACCGTACGGTCGACACCGAGGGCCCAGCCGACGGAGGGAAGCGCGGGGCCGCCGATCATCTCGGACAGTCCGTCGTAACGGCCGCCGCCGCCCACCGCGGACTGCGAGCCGAGACCGTCGTGGACGAACTCGAAGGTCGTGCGCGTGTAGTAGTCGAGGCCGCGCACCAGCTTCTCGTCGTCCTCGTACGCCACACCCGCCGCGCCGAGCAGCTCGCGCACCTCCTCGTGGTACGCCTTGCACGCGTCGCACAGGAAGTCGCGCAGCAGCGGCACACCCACGAGCTGCTTCTGGACCGAATCGCGCTTGTCGTCGAGGACCCGCAGCGGGTTGATGTCGACGCGGCGGCGGGTGTCCTCGTCCAGGTCGAGCGCGCGCAGGAAGCCCTGGAGCGCGTCGCGGTAGACGGGACGGCACTCCTTGTCGCCGAGCGAGTTCAGCAGGATGCGGAAGTTCGCGAGGCCCAGCGAGCGGTACGCCTGGTCGGCCAGGATGATCAGCTCGGCGTCGAGCGCCGGGTCCTCGGCACCGATCGCCTCGGCACCGACCTGCGAGAAGTGCCTGTAGCGGCCCTTCTGCGGGCGCTCGTAGCGGTAGTACGAGCCCGAGTACCAGAGCTTGACGGGCAGGTTGCCGGCCTTGTGGAGGTTGGCCTCCAGCGCCGCGCGCAGCACGGACGCAGTGCCCTCGGGACGCAGGGCGAGCTCGCTGCCGCCCTTGGTCGTCAGGGTGTACATCTCCTTGGTCACGATGTCGGTGGACTCGCCGACGCCGCGGGCGAACAGCTCGACGCTCTCGAAGCCGGGCGTCTCGATGTAGCCGTAACCGGAGTTCTTCAGCGGGGCGGAGATCGCGTCCCGCACCGCCAGGAACTTCGCGGAGTCCGGCGGGATCAGGTCGTACGTGCCCTTGGGGGCCTGGAAGGTACTCACGGAAGGTCTCGTCACATTCCTCGTCGGGGAGCGGACTGTGCGCTCCCGAGGCCGGCGGCCACGTCCCTCAGATAGGGGTTGGTGGCGCGCTCGCGGCCGATGGTCGTCTGGGGGCCGTGGCCGGACAGCACCACGGTCGAGTCGTCGAGCGGCAGGCACACGCGGGCCAGCGAGTCGAGCATCTCGGCCATGTCACCGCCGGGCAGGTCGGTGCGTCCGATGGAGCCGGCGAAGAGCAGATCGCCCGAGAAGAAGACGGACGGGATGTCCGCGGCCTCGGGCATCTGGAAGGTCACCGACCCCTTGGTATGGCCGGGCGCATGCGCGACCGAGAACTCCAGACCGGCCAGACCCAGCTTCGCGCCGTCCGTCAGCTCGTGGACGTCGTCCGGCTCCCCCACGGTCAGCTCGCCCATGAGCGGCATCCCGATGGAGCGGCCGAGGGCCTTCTCCGGGTCGCTCATCATGTACCGGTCGGCGGGGTGGATCCACGCCGGTACGTCATGGGCTCCGCACACCGGGACGACCGAGGCGACATGATCGATGTGGCCATGGGTGAGCACGACGGCGACGGGCTTGAGCCGATGCTTCTTGAGCGTCTCCTCGACTCCCTGGGCCGCCTGGTGGCCCGGGTCGATGATCACGCACTCCTCGCCTGCGGCCGGGGCGACCAGATAACAATTGGTCCCCCAGGCCCCGGCGGGGAACCCGGCAATAAGCACGATCGTCCTCGGTGTGTAGTCCGACGGGAATGTTGTCTCGAAGCTGCCTCGAAGCAGTTTCGAAATGCGGCAGATCAGAGCCTACCGGCGCTGCTCGTTACACAGCCAACCCGTATACGGTACGGGCACAATCGGCCGGACAGATTTGCGACGACGCATTCGACGTACGACGCATACGACGTACAAGGAGAAGACCCGGTGGTCAGCAGCGATCAGCGGCGGCGCCAGCTCGCCAGGGAGAAGTTCGAGCGGCAGCAGCGGCGCCGTGAGGAGGCCCGTAAGCAGGCCAAGCGCCGCAACACGATCATCGCGGCCGCACTCGCCGTGGTCCTGGCGGCGGGTGCCGCGGCGTACGCCTCGGTGGGTCTTTCCGACGGCGGCTCGGGCAATGACGCGTCGGTGCAGGAGTCCGCCGCCCCGACGCCCACGGAGAGCGAGAGCAGCGTTCCCGAGCCCAAGATGGCCATCGACCAGAAGGCCACGTACACGATGTCGCTCAAGACCACCCAGGGCGACATCACGCTGACCATGGACGCGGCGAAGACCCCGCGCACGGTGAACTCGTTCAAGTACCTCGCGGACAAGGGTTTCTTCGACAACACGAAGTGCCACCGGCTCACCACGCAGGGCATCTTCGTGCTGCAGTGCGGTGACCCGAAGGGCGACGGCACCGGCGGCCCGGGCTACACGATCCCGGACGAGAACCTGACGGGGCTCGGCAAGGCGGGCGCGGACGGCACGGTGACGTACAAGGCCGGCACGGTGGCGATGGCCAACACGGGGCAGCCGAACAGTGGCGGCAGCCAGTTCTTCCTCGTCTACAAGGACAGCAAGCTTCCGCCGGGCTACACGCCGTTCGGCACGATCGACGCGGAAGGGCTGACGGCGGTCACGACGGTGGCGGCGGCCGGAGTCGAGGGCGGCGCCAAGGACGGAGCCCCCAAGAAGCCCGTCACCATCAAGAAGGCAGCGGTCAGCAAGGGGTGACCCGGCGAATTCGGCAGCGCCGAGTGCGGACAGCCGGGCGGCCGGTCGCCTAGATTGGCGTTGTGCAGCGCGGGCTGATGTCGCGTTGTGGAGGGCGGGCGAGGCCCGTCCAGGAAACTGTGGACGATGCCCGGGGGCGGAGCCCCTCGCAGGCATCATGTGGAGGAGGCGCTGTGAGCAGCGACCCGTGGGGCCGCGTCGACGAGACGGGCACCGTGTACGTGCGGACTTCCGAGGGCGAGCAGGTCGTCGGATCGTGGCAGGCCGGAACTCCCGAGGAGGCACTGGCCTACTTCGAGCGCAAGTACGAGGGCTTGGTTGTCGAGATCGGCCTCCTCGAGAAGCGGGTGAAGACCACCGATCTGTCGGCGAAGGACGCGACGGCCGCGATCGAGCACATCCGTCAGCAGGTCGACGAGCATCACGCCGTCGGTGACCTCGACGCGCTGCGCAAGCGGCTCGACGCGCTCGTCGCAACCGTCGACGCGCGCCGTGAGGAGCGCAAGGCGCAGAAGGCGAAGCAGACCGACGAGGCCAGGCACGCCAAGGAGGCGCTGGTCATCGAGGCCGAGGAGCTGGCGCAGAGCGAGCAGTGGCGGGCGGCCGGTGAGCGGCTGCGCGCGCTGGTGGACACCTGGAAGGGCCTGCCCCGGCTCGACCGGAAGTCCGACGACGAGCTGTGGCACCGCTTCTCGCATGCGCGCTCGGCGTTCTCCAAGCGACGCAAGGCGCACTTCGCCTCGCTGGACGCCCAGCGCGAGGTGGCCCGGCAGACGAAGGAGCGGCTGGTCGCCGAGGCCGAGTCGCTGTCCGGATCGACGGACTGGGGCCCCACGGCCGCCCGCTACCGCGAGCTGATGGCGGAGTGGAAGGCCGCGGGCCGTGCCCAGCGCGAGCACGAGGACGATCTGTGGAACCGATTCCGCGGTGCCCAGGACGTCTTCTTCGCCGCGCGCAGCGGGGTCTTCGCCGAGCGTGACGCCGAGCAGGCCGAGAACCTGAAGCTGAAGGAAGAGCTCGCGGTCGAGGCCGAGAAGCTCCTGCCCGTGACGGATCTGAAGGCCGCGCGCGCCACCTTCCGCTCCATCAACGAGCGCTGGGAGGCCATCGGCCATGTCCCGCGCGACGCCCGGCCGAAGGTCGAGGGCCGGATGCACACGGTCGAGCGGGCGATCCAGGAGGCCGAAGAGGCCGAGTGGCGCCGCACCAACCCGGAGGCGCGGGCTCGCGCGGCGGGTCTGACCGGTCAGCTGCAGGCCGCCGTCGACAAGCTGCGTCAGCAGATCGACACGGCTCGTGCGGCGGGCAACAACGCGAAGGCCGACAAGCTCGCGAAGGAGCTCGAGGGCCGGCAGGCGCTGCTGGACCAGGCGCTGAAGGGCCTGGAGGAGTTCGGCGGCTGATCTGCCGTCACGAAGGCCCCGGTACGGGTTCCCGTACCG
>NZ_JBSGZO010000381.1:0-8344 GCF_053611045.1 Streptomyces sp. NPDC054841
TGCGGGCCCGGGAGGTGCCCCCAGTCGTCAGTCGGCATGGCTCCGCCATGACTCTCCCCCTGCCTTCGGCGGGGGGAGCCCCATCCTCCGCCTTGGATCCGAAGCCGCATCAGTGACATCAGCCGCTTCGCGGCGGGCGCTCGCTGATCCAGCCTGATCCACCGGACAGACCCTAGGCCCCCGCGGGCCGGGGCGCGAGGCGGCCGGGAGGCGGGGGTACGGGCCCTGTGTCCCGGTCGTGCGTCCCGGGTCCCGCGTCCGGGTCGTGCGTCCGGGTCCCGCGTCCCGGTCGTGCGTCCGGGTCCCGGGGCACGCTCGCCCGCCGGGCGTCGGGCGGCGGACCGTGGCGTTCCAGGGTCGATAGGATCATGTGTCATGAGTGCCCCGGAGCCCACCATCGTCGCCACCTCCGGTGGCCACCGTGTCGGCGGCCGCACCATGGTGACGTTTCATTCACTGGTGCACCACGCGGTCGAGCTGTCAGGAGTCCACGGCCGCCGGCCCCGGATCATGTACGTCGGCACCGCCATCGGCGACGCCGAGCACTTCACCTCGCGCATGACCGAGGCCGCGCGCGTGGCCGGATTCGATCTGACACCCCTTCATCTCTTCCCGATGCCCAACCTCGACGACATCGAGGGCACGGTTCTCGACCAGGACGTCGTCTGGGTCATGGGCGGCTCGGTGGCCAATCTGCTCGCGGTGTGGCGGGTCCACGGGCTCGACGCCGTCCTGCGCAGGGCCTGGGAGGCCGGTGTCGTCCTCAGCGGGGTCAGCGCGGGATCGATCTGCTGGTTCCGGGGTGGCGCAACCGACTCCTTCGGGCCCGATCTGCGACCGCTCACCAACGCCCTGGGCTTCCTGCCGTATGGCAACGGCGTGCACTACGACACCGACGCGGGCCGCCGGCCGCTGGTGCACCGACTGGTCGCCGACGGCACGCTGCCCGTCACGCATTGCACCGATGACGGAGTGGGCCTGGTCTACCGCGGCACCCAACTGGTCGAAGCAGTCACAGAAGTGCCGGGGAAGGGCGCCTATGTCGTCGTACGCGAGGGCGACGCGGCCGTCGAAGAGCGCATCGAACCACGCAGACTGCCCGCACCGCGGTCCTGATCACCCCCGGGCGGGGCAGGCCCCGGCATCGTTGTCGGTGCCGCCCAATATGCTGGATCCCTTGGCCATCGGCTGACGAAGGAGTCCCAAGGTGCCGTCGATGCTCGATGCCGTCGTCGTGGGGGCGGGACCCAACGGGCTGACCGCCGCCGCCGAGTTGGCGCGCCGCGGCTTCTCCGTCGCCGTGTTCGAGGCCCTGGACACCGTGGGCGGCGGCGCCAGGACCGAGGAGCTCACGCTCCCCGGCTTCCGGCACGACCCCTGTTCCGCCGTGCATCCGCTGGGCGCGGGCTCACCCGCCTTCAAGGCCATGCCGCTCGCGCGGTACGGGCTGGAGTGGCTGCACCCGCCGCTCCCCATGGCGCACCCCTTCGACGACGGCACCGCCGCCGTGCTGTCCCGTTCCGTCGCCGAGACCGCCGCCTCGTTCGGGCCCCGGGACGCCGGCGTGTACCGCCGCCTCGTCGCCCCCTACCTCGGCAAGTGGGACACCCTCGCCCGGGACTTCATGTCCCTCCCGCTCACCGCGCTGCCCCGCGATCCCGTCACCCTCGCCCGCTTCGGGCTCGACGGGCTCCCGCCCTCCACCTGGCTGTTGCGCCGGTTCCGCGACGACCGGGCCCGCGCGCTGTTCGCCGGGCTCGTCGCCCATGTCATCGCCCCGCTCCACGGCATCGGCACCGGCGCGGTCGGGCTCGTCTTCGCGCTCGCCGCGCACGCCGGGGGCTGGCCGCTGCCGCGCGGTGGCTCGCAGTCGATCTCCGACGCCCTCGCCGCGTACGTACGAGACCTCGGCGGCACGATCCACACCGGCTCCGAGATCAAGCGCCTGGACGATCTGCCTCCCGCCCGCGCCTACGTCTTCGACACCTCCCCGACGGCCCTGGCCCGGATCGCGGGCCTCGGGCGGGCGTACGACGGGTACCGCTACGGCGCGAGCGTCTTCAAGATCGACTACGCCCTGGACGGCCCCGTTCCGTGGACCGCCGCCGAGCCCCGGCGCGCCGGTACCGTCCAGATCGGCCCCAGCACCCGCGAGATCGGTGCCGCGCTGCGCGAGGCGTCCGGCGGCACCGCGCCCGCCACCCCGTTCCTGATCACCGCCCAGCCCAGCCTCGTCGACCCCTCCCGGGCGCCCGAGGGCAAGCATGTCTTCTGGGCGTACGGGCACGTCCCGCACCGCTGGGAGGGCGACCTCACCGACGCGATCGAGCGCCAGATCGAGCGCTTCGCCCCCGGCTTCCGCGACCGCGTCCTCGCCCGTGCCACCGCCGGCCCGCCCGAGCTCGCCGCGCGCAACGCCAACTATGTGGGCGGCGACATCGCCTGCGGCGCGGCCACCGGCCTCCAACTGCTCCTGCGCCCCAAGCTGTCCCTGTTCCCGTACTCGACCCCGCACCCGGCGGTCTTCCTGTGCTCGTCCGCGACTCCGCCGGGTCCGGGCGTGCACGGCATGTCGGGGCACAACGCGGCGAAGGCGGTGTGGCGGCATCTGCGGGGCGGGCGCTGACCGCGCGATGATGTCCGTATGACCAACCGTGCCTCCCTCACCCTCGTCCACGGCGACATCACCGAGCAGCACGCGGACGCCATCGTCAACGCCGCGAACTCCTCACTCCTCGGCGGCGGGGGCGTCGACGGCGCGATCCACCGGCGCGGCGGCCCGGAGATCCTCGACGACTGCCGGAAGCTGCGCGCCTCGCAGTACGGCAAGGGGCTGCCGACCGGGCAGGCCGTCGCGACCACGGCCGGCAGGCTCCACGCGCAGTGGGTCATCCACACCGTCGGTCCCGTGTACAGCACGACCGAGGACCGCTCCGCCCTGCTCGCGTCCTGCTACCGCGAGTCGCTGCGGGTCGCCGACGAGCTGGGCGCGCGGACGGTCGCGTTCCCGGCCATCTCCACCGGGGTCTACTGCTGGCCCATGGACGATGCCGCCCGCATCGCGGTCGGGACCGTGCGGGACGCGAAGACAGCGGTGGAAGAGGTGCGGTTCGTCCTCTTCGACGAGCGGGCGTACGCGGCGTTCGCCGCACAGGTGCGCTGACGGCGGCACGCTCCGGAGCATCAACCCAGCCGGCGCGCCCTGTGAACCATCGACTGTCCGGCCCGGAACCGGCGGACGGGACGCGTGTTGAGGACGGCCCGGTCGGTGGCGATGACGTGGGCGAGTGGCCGGCGGATGCCCGGACGGTGGGGCTCACGGCCTGTCCGGTGGATCCTGCTGGGCTCGCGGATCCAGCCTGATCCGCCGGACAGGCCCTAGGGCGCGTATCGAGTCGTGATCATCGGGTGGTCCTGGTGAGGTCTTTGATCCAGATCATCGAGGCGTGCAGGTGGAGACTGGCGAGGTAGCTGTCGGGAGTCTTGTCGTATCGGGTGTCCCATCGTCCCAGTTCCGGCCTCCCGGTACGTCACGCTCTGGGGCGGGTGAGGCACGTGGAGCCGACGTGAGCCGACCGGTGCACTGATGTCCGGGCGGGGACTCATGGGACATGGCCCGGCACCCGGCTCAGGTTCCGGGGAGGATACGGCGCGTTTCGTAGGCCCACATCGCGATCTCGACCCGGTTGCGGGCGCCGAGTTTGGCCATCAGGCTGGCCAGATGCGTCTTCACCGTGCTGAGGCTGATGTGCAGTGCATCGGCGATCTCGGTGTTGGTCAGCCCGCGAGCGACGGCGAGGAGCACCTGCTCCTCGCGGGCGGTGACGGGGGAGACCGGCTGGGCCACGGGCCGGCCGGCGGGCAGGTCCGCGAATGCCTGGAGCAGACGGACGGTGACGCTGGGCGCAATGAGCGCCTCACCGCCGGACGCCGACCGTACGGCCTGGGCCAGAAGGTCTGGTCCCGTGTCCTTGAGGAGGAATCCGCGGGCGCCGGCACGCAGCGCGCCGTAGACGTACTCGTCGAGGTCGAACGTGGTGATGACGACCACGGCCAGCGGGTCGGCGACGCCCGGGCCGGCGACCAGCCGGGTGGCCTCGAGCCCGTCGAGTACGGGCATACGGATGTCGAACAGACAGACGTCGGGGCGCAGTTCGCGGGCCAGACGTACCGCCTCCCGCCCGTCGGCGGCCTCGCCGACCACCTCGATGCCGGGCTGGGCGTTCAGCATGATCCGCAACCCGGTGCGGATGATCGTCTGGTCGTCAGCGACGAGGACGCGAATGGACACCGCTCTCGCTCCTCGCTCTCGGCAGTTCGGCGTCGACATGCCAGCCCCGGTCGGTACCCGGGCCGGCTCGTAGTGTGCCGCCGAGCAGCGTCGCGCGCTCGCGCAGTCCGGTAAGTCCGTATCCGTCGCGACCCCGGCCGGTGCGCCGGCCGTTGTCGCGCACGCTCACCCGTACCGTGTGCCGTTCCGCGGCGACCCGGACGACGAGCTCGGTCGCGTCGACCGCATGGCGCAGCGCGTTGGTCACCGACTCTTGCACGATCCGGTAGACGGCCGCGTCCACGGCCGGGGGCAGCGCGTCCAGTTCGCCGTCGAGCCCCAGGTCGACCCTGAGGCGACCACCCGGGGTGCGCACCAGGCGCTCCAGATCCGCGACACCGGCAGGCGGCGCCAGCTCGGCGCCGACCCCGCGGTCGCGCAGCGCGGCGACCATGGCGCGCATTTCCTCCAGCGTGCGCGCCCCTTCCTCCTCGACCCCCTCCAGCGCCTCGACGGCGGCGGACGGGTCGGTGCCCGCGAGCACCCGGCCCGCCTGGGCGATGATCACCATGGCCGACACGTGGTGGGCCACCGTGTCGTGCAGTTCCCGGGCGAGCTGCTCGCGCTCGCGGGAGCGCACCTGCTCCAACTGCCGCTCGCGAGCGGTCACACGGAACCGCACGGCAGCCCCGACCACGCCGGGCAGCAGCAGGAAGACGAAGCCCACGACCTTTTCGACGACCGGGGTCTCGTCCGTGACGACACACAGCGCGCCGGCCGCGAGGATCACCGCGCCGCCCAGCACGATCTCCCGTCCCGATCCCCACCGGGGCAGCGCGTACACCAGCACGAGCACGACCGCGCCGGTGTACAGGCCGACGGGCTCGCGCGGTGCGGCGACGAGCGAGGCCACCGGAAGCAGGATCACCGAGCCGAACGCCAGCGTCACCATCGCCAGCGGGCGGGTCCGGCGCCACAGGGGCAGCAGGCACAGCCATACGGCGAACACCACCGCCACCGGCCGCCACACGACGTTCTCGCGCAGGGTGGCCTCCAGCGCCACACCGGCAAGGCCCGCGGCGAGCAGCGCCCAGTCCCGCCGCACGCGGGCGGGCGCGTCGGGCGGCCGGGGTTCGGTCCACAGGGTTCGCAGGTCGTCTCGCAGCACGGTTCTCAGCGTAGGGACCGCGCCGTGCCGCGCATCGGCCGAAAGGACGGGGCGTCACTCCGACTTGGGGCCGACGGATCCGCGGCCCGCGGGCCGATGCCGCAGAGCGCCGTGGCGACGAGCCTCGGCATCGGCGGCCGTACAAGGACGGCCGACGAGGTGGTTGGAGGACCCGATGCTCTCGAAAGCCCTGTTGCGCCTGGGCGCAAGCGCCGCCCGCCATCCCTGGCGGGTGATCGCGGCATGGCTGGTCGCCGCCACGCTCGCCGTCCTCGCCGCCGTCGCCTTCGGCGGGCGGAATGCGGATTCGATGACCGCTCCGGGACTGGACTCCCAGCGGGCCGCGGAACTGATCGAGCGGGCCGGCACCGGTCAGGAGGGGATGACCGCCCAAGTGGTCGTCACCCCCCTCGACGGCGCTGCGACGTTCTTCGACCACGACAGCGCGCGCACCGCTCTCACGCGGCTGCAGACCGAGGTGAAGCGGCTGCCGCACGTGCTCGGCACGAGCGACCCGGCGGGGGCACTCGACGCAGGCGGGGACACCGCCGTGCGCGGCGGCCTCGTCTCGGCCGACGGGCGGATCGCGGTCGTCCGGGTGCAGTACCCCGACCAGAGTCGGCTGTCGGCCGAAGACCTCGACGCCCTCGTCGATCTCGGCGACCGGCTGCGCGCCGAACTGCCCCTGCGTATCGAGATGGGCGGGGACCTCTTCTACGCCTTCTCCGACCCCGACGGCGGCGCGAGCGAGCTGATCGGCCTCCTCGCCGCGGCCGCGATCCTGTTCCTGGCGTTCGGTTCGCTCGTCGCCGCCGCGCTGCCGATCGGCATGGCGGTCTTCGGACTGACCGTCGGGGTCGCCACGATGACGGTACTGGCGGGGGTGACGGACGTCCCCACCTTCGCACCGGTCCTGGGCAGCATGGTCGGGCTCGGAGTGGGCATCGACTACGCGCTGTTCGTGCTCGCCAGGCACCGGGAGTACCTCGCGCGCGGGCTCGATCCGCACGAGGCGGCCGGACGAGCGGTGGCCACGGCGGGGCGGCCCGTGGTCTTCGCCGGCGGCACCGTCGTCGTGTCGATCCTCGGCATGGCGGTCGCGAACGTGCCGTTCATGACGGTGGGCGGGCTTGCCGTCTCGATCGTTGTCCTGACCATGGTGCTCGCGTCGGTGACGCTGCTGCCGGCCTTCCTCGGCGCGGCCGGCCCGCGTCTGGGCCGGCCCGGTCGGATCGGCCGGGCACTTCGGGCCGGGCGGTCGGGCCGACTCGGCCGACGGCGGGACGCGGCGGCGGGCGCCGTCCCCGCCGCCGGGTGGCGGCGCTGGCTCGGGCACGTCGGCCGGCACCCGGTGCCGTACGCGGTCGGCGCCGCGGCGCTGCTGCTGACCGCGACGCTGCCCGTGCTCGGCCTGCGCGTCGGCCTGCCCGACGACGGCTCACTGCCCCACAGCCGTACCGAGCGCCGCGCCTACGACCTCGTCGCCGAGGGGTTCGGCCCGGGCACCAACGGTCCCCTCGTCATCGCCGCGGACCCCGCCGGTGATCCGGGAGTGCTGGACCGACTCGTCGCAACGGTCGCGGCGGATCCGGGCATCGCATCCGTCGCACCGACGCACATCGATCGGGCCACCGGCATCGCGACCCTCGTGGTGTTCCCGACCACCAGCCCTCAGGACAAGGCCACGGCCGACACCATCGCCCGGCTGCGCACCGGCGTGCTGCCCACGGCGATCGGGCACGGCCCGGCCAGGGCCCACGTCGGCGGCGCCGCCGCGAGCCTGTCCGATGTGGGCCAACGCACCAGCCAACGCCTGCCGGTGTTCGTCGCCGCCGTGCTGGCGATGTCGTTCCTGCTGCTGATGCTGGTCTTCCGCTCGATACTCGTACCGCTCAAGGCGGTACTGCTGAATCTGCTGAGCATCGGCGCGGCCTACGGCATCATGGTCGCGGTCTTCCAGTGGGGCTGGGGAGGCGCACTCATCGGGCTGGAAGCGACGGTTCCGATCGTGTCGTTCATCCCGATGTTCCTCTTCGCCATCCTGTTCGGCCTGTCGATGGACTACGAGGTGTTCCTCCTCTCCCGCGTACGCGAGGAGTACCTGCGCACCGGCGACAACGGCACGGCGATCGTTGAGGGCGTCTCGGGCACCGCCCGGATCATCACCTCGGCCGCCCTCATCATGGTGGCGGTCTTCCTGTCCTTCGCCGTCGCCGAGGACCCCTCCACCAAAATGTTCGGGCTCGGCCTGGCCACCGCGATCTTCATCGACGCCACGGTCGTACGCATGGTGCTGGTACCGGCGACCATGACACTCCTCGGCCGGACCAACTGGTGGCTGCCGAAGTGGCTAGACTGGCTGCTTCCCCGCGGCCCGGTCGGCACCGACGACACCGACGCGGAATCCACGGGTGAGGCCCCGCGTCCACGGCTGGTTGACCGTTGACTCAACTCCTGCCCGCCCTTGGCGTCCGGCACCTCAGCGCGTCACCTAGGGGCATATCGAGTCGTGATCATCGGGTGGTCCTGGTGAGGTCCTTGATCCAGATCATCGAGGCGCGCAGGTGGAGACCGGCGAGGTAGCTGTCGGGAGTCTTGTCGTATCGGGTGGCGATGCCTCGCCATGCTTTGAGCTTGTTGATCAGGCGTTCGACGGTGTTCCGCTCCTTGTAGAGATCGGCGTCGTGGCTGACGGGTCGGCCACCTCTGGAGCCCTTCTTCTTCCGGTTGGCGGCCTGGTCCTTCTTCTCCGGGATGACCGCCTTGATACGGCGTTTGCGCAGGTGGGCGCGGTTTCCGCGGGACGAGTACGCCTAATGGGACGCGAAGGACGGTAAGCGAGCCCTGATCTTGGTCACCGGCCTTCCGGGCGCGGAGCAAGCCTTTGAGTATGCCCGGACCATCGA